>CAKRYM010000102.1 GCA_934427095.1 uncultured Bacillota bacterium
GGACGGCGTGGCGGCGTCGATTTCCCTAGCTGACAACATCTGTAACCCTGGCGAAGCTAGCCGATTAAACATTTGGCAAATCTCCTCTTCGGGTTGAGCAGACAGCAACAAATCCACATATTCACAGTCGCTGATCAAACCAACGGGATGTGCCGGCCCCCAGGAAATTTGCATATGTGGATTGAACCCTTCGGACCAAGCCATAGGTAACCCGCTACGGCGTAAAGCCTTTTCCATATTGCCCAACAGATCCAAATGGGAAAGCCAGGCATCGGCTCCTGTTACCTGTAAACGGCAGCGGTAACGATAACGGGTATCAGGCTGGGGCGTTTTCCCCGTTGGTGGCAGGGCGGCCGGTTTCTCCTGAGGTTGCAGTTCATTTTTCCAGGTCCCATTGCAAACGCCGCAACCGCTACATTTCCCCCCCCGGCAATCGGACGTCAGTTCCGCTAGGCCGGCACGCAGGTATTCATTCCAAAGCCATTTTACGCTAACCCCGCAATCAATATGGGACCAAGGCAACACATCGTCAATGGTCATGGCTTTTTGCGCATATTCCGCAGCGCTCATCCCACAAGCCTGAAAAGCCTCTTGCCAAAGATCCGGTCGAAAATCTTCTTTCCAACCGTCCATCTGACAACCTAAGGCATATGCCTTAAGCAATACCTTACCCAGGCGTCTATCGCCCCGGGCAAAGGCTGCTTCCAATAAACTACCTTGGCTGTCATGATAATTGACCGTAACCGCACGCATGGGCCGAATCAATTCTCTAAGCAGCGTTTGCTTGCGTTTGAGTTCCTCTACGGTATTCTGGGCTTGCCATTGAAAGGCGGTATCGCATTTAGGCACAAAGGAAGAAACGCCCAAGGTAATGCTGAGAGGACGTTTCATTTCCGCAGGCCGATGCTTCTTGCCCACATAAAGGATTTTCCGGCACAACTCGGCAATGGCAGCAATATCGCTATCGCTTTCATAAGGCAACCCGATCATAAAATACAGTTTAATGCGGGTATACCCCTGAGAAAAGGCAGCAGCGCAAGCGGACAAAATATCCTCTTCCGTTACACCTTTGTTAATCACATCTCTTAACCGTTGGCTGCCGGCTTCCGGTGCCAGAGTAATGCCGCTTTTTCGCACCTCTTGGGTACGGGCAGCCATATCCACAGAAAAGGCGTCCACCCGTAAAGAAGGCAGGCTGACGCTAACCCGCTGGGGTCCATATTCCTGTAAAAGCTCGTCCATTAATTGGGCCACACAGCCATAATCTGCCGTGGAAAGAGAAAGCAAGGCCATATCCCCATAGCCGCTAGCCGCCGCCTGGGCGCGGGCCTGTTTGGTCAAGGTAGCCACGGATTTTTCCCGAATAGGCCGATAAATCACCCCTGCTTGGCAGAAACGGCAGCCCCGGCTACAACCCCGCATGACTTCCAACATAATCCTATCATGCACCGGTTCCAGCAAAGGCATAATGGGTTTTTCCGGAAAAATGGAGGTATCCATATCCTGGATAATCTGCTTTTTTATGGTCAACGGTAAGCCGGATGGCGCCTGAGCCGTTGGTTTTAAACCAGCAAAACGGCCCTTTTCATCGTAAACCTCCTCATAAAAGGAAGGTACATATACCCCCGGTAGCAAAGCAGCCTTACGCAGAAAATCGCTTTTCCTTCCGCCCGCTGCTTTTACTTCCGCCAGTAAATCCAAAACTTGAATATCCAGAGCTTCCCCCTCGCCAATGAAACATAAATCCACCACTTCAGCCAAGGGCTCTGGATTATAGGCGCAAGGGCCGCCAGCTGCAATTACCGGCCAGTTATCGCCTCGCTCCGCCGTGGTCAAAGGAATCCCCGCCAAATCTAACATGGCCAGGATATTGGTATAGCTCAATTCATATTGCAGGGTAAAACCTACCAGATCAAAATCTCCCAGACCATGATAACTTTCCAGGGTATAAAGAGGCAGCTTTTTTTCTTTTAACAGGGCGGCCATATCCTTGCCAGGCATAAACACCCGCTCGCATAAATGGTTACTGTGGTTGTTGACCGCTTCATATAACAGCCGCAAGCCTAAATGGCTCATCCCAATTTCATATAAATCCGGAAAAGCAAAAGCCATTTTCGCCTGGGCCTTGTCCCAATCTTTGTGGATGGAATTCAGTTCACCGCCTACATAACGGCCGGGTTTTTCCACCTTAGGGAGAAGTTGTGCCTGTAAAACATCACGATTGATTTGCATCCCCTGTTTACCTCGTTTGCTTCCATCAAGTGTTTATGATATAACATTAAACATTTCTCTGTTCTTTGGCGAAACCCTCTTATTTCCCCCTACGACCCAGCTTGATTTTCCCTTCAGGTGGAATTATACTAAAGAAAAGGAGGGCTTTTCATGCTGTTTGAACAGATTGCCTATTTGGATGACCATTTTCAAATTCGCCAGGGCTATGTGGGCGTAAAAAACGGCCGCATCGATTATGTAGGAGAAACTGCGCCAGCCGACCGTAGCCAATATGACCGTATCCTTTCGGGTAAAGGTCGCTTGCTGATTCCCGGTCTAGTCAACGCTCATAGCCATACCAGTATGGCACTACTGAGAGGTTATGGGGAAAATATGACGTTGCAGGATTGGCTCACCAAAAAGATTTTTCCCTTTGAAGATTGTCTGACTGACCAGGACATTTACTGGTCCACCCTACTTTGCGCCGGGGAAATGCTGCGGTTTGGCATTGTCTCCACCACAGATATGTATATGCACGCGCTTCCCATTGCCCAGGCTTTTCGCGATGCCGGGGTAAAGGCCAATACTGCCATCTGCGCCGGTGCAGGGCCAGAGGAAGCTTATACCCATTCCCGTCGTTACCATGAAACCATGGGGGTGATTCAGGATTTCCACGGTCTTGACGACGGACGATTGCTGATTGATTTTGCCTTACATGCGGAATACACCACCAGCGAAAAATTGGTACGAGAAACAGCGGAAGCCGTAGCCAAACTAGGCAAATACCGTATGCAAGTTCATGTGAGCGAAACCTTAGCCGAAGTAGAGGGTTGCAAGGCAAGGCATCAAGGAAAAAGCCCCGTGGCTTATCTCAATGACTGCGGCTTGTTTGCCATCCCCACTACCGCAGCCCATTGCGTTCACCTAAGCGAGGAAGATATTCAGATTCTGGCGGAAAAGCAGGTCACCGTGGCCACTTGCCCCAAGAGCAATTTGAAATTGGCCAGCGGCGTCTGCCCTGTGGCTCGCTTAAAACAGGCCGGAGTAAACGTGGCTTTGGCCACAGACAGTGTTTCCAGCAACAATAACCTAAACATGTTAGGCGAAATGCAGCTCTTTGCCCTGCTGCATAAAGGGGTCAGCGGCGACCCCACCCTGATTTCCCCTAAAGAAGCCATTTACGCCGCCACCAGAGCCGGTGCTCTTTCCCAAGGACGAGAGGACTGCGGCTTGATTCGCCAAGGCTTCCGGGCTGATCTGGTGATGTTGGATATTACCGGCCCCCATTGGCAACCGGTCCATGATTTACTGAATCACCTGGTCTATTCCAGTGACGGCGGGGATGTCATCCTGACCATGGTGGATGGAAAAGTCTGCTACGAACAAGGAAATTGGCCCCAGTTGGATATGGAAAAAATTTATCGAGAAACAGAAAACGCCAAGTGCCGTATTCTCCAGCAACTAAATTAATAACCCACAAAGCAGTAAAAGCAGGACGTCAAATCACGTCCTGCTTTTGTTTATCCTAGTATTAAGCTTTCTTTTTCTTGCCTTCTTCTTTTTTCATGATTTCCGCCAAATCGTCCCCATACAAGGCAATGCCCCCCGGTTCGCCCACACCCAACCCGTACTGGGCGGCCAAACAAAGGCTTTCCACTGTTTGCACGGGAATATTGCCCACCGCCGCCAGAACAGCGTCCGCTGCCACAGCGTCAGCTGCTGCCAGCAGGAAATCTGCCTGCTGGGGTTGGAAACCTTCTTTTCCTTTTAACCCATCTACCAAAAATAGATCTGGCGGAATAATGTCATACAGATCTACTAAGGTCCTTTCCTGTTGTTGAGGCTCGGTTCCCTTTGCCTCAGGAGAAACAGCCTCCATACTGTGGAGGGCGCTACCGAAAAGACGACCTTCCGCAGCTCGGTATTTCACCAAAGAAAGGATAACATCCGCCTGCAAAATACAGCGGCAAATGGGCAGCGAATCCTGGCTTAACGCCGTTTGGGAGGTGCGTAACAGATTTTCCTCTTGGGAAAGGTCAACAAAACGCACGCCCTCCACTGCCAAAAGCCCCTGATATCCGCTGCGCTCCAAGACCATATCCCCAGGAAAACCAGGGGCAGGCCGAAAAGCAAAAAGAATATCCTTCATGCCCTTGCTCCGCGCTAAAGCAGCCAAAGCATAGGCTAGGCGAATATCAAAATTCACCCCCCGCTCATTCTCTGCCGGCAAGGTCAAATCCAGTAAAAAGACCACCGTTTCCCCAGGCTGAAAAAAGAAATCCCCCCCGCCAAAGGCCAGGAGCAGTTTTTCTACTGCCAGGCTAAGGGATTTTGGCTGTTCCAGTACATGTTGATCTGCTTTCAACACGGTAATCATGGACATATTCTTTTCCTCACTCATTCACCTTGATTGATGCTTCTCTTTTAGTATAACACAGACTGGCGACGGGGAAAAGAGAAAAAACAGGACCAGTTTCCCGGTCCTGTTTTGCTTTTTCTACACAATTCGGCTTCCACATCAGTCTTCCACGATTTCCCTTAAGTCAGCAATAGCATCAGACATGGCCACAATCCGGTTCAGCAAAGCCATCCGGTTATTCCGAATATTTTCATCCGGATCCATGACCATGACCGCCGTAAAGAAAGCGTCGATTGGCTCTGTTAATGTGGACAGCTCTGCTAAAGCGCCATGATAATCGCCTTGCTCCACCAGAGCCTTAACTTTCTCTTCTGCCTGCAATACCGCCTGGTACAACTCATTTTCTGCGGGTTGGACAAAAAGATGTTCATCCACCACGGGGATTTCCGGCTTTTTACCGGCTTTTTCCATAGCGGAGCGAAGAATATTGGCCGCCCGATGATAGCCAGCCAAAAGCCCATGGAAATGCGTTTCCCGGCGTAAACCATGGATAGCCCGGGCCTTCCGTACTGCATTCACCAAGCTGGACTGGCGCAAACTGCTTTGCCGGATGGCGTTCACCACATCATAAGCCACGCCTTCCTCATTGAGCAGATTTTCCAAGCGCTGCTGGAAAAAGTTCACCACATTTTCCAAGCTCTCGCCTAATTTGCCCCGATCCAATTCCGGTACGTCCAGCTTCAGCAAATCCAATGCATAGGGCAATACTTCCCGCAAACGTAACGGCAATTCATTTTTCACGATAATCTGGGTGCAACCGCTAGCTGCTCGGCGCAAAGCAAAGGGGTCTGCGGAACCGCTGGGGATTTGCCCAATGGCAAAGAAAGCAGCGATACTATCCATTTTATCCGCTAGAGCCACAGCGATCCCCGCCTTAGTTTCCGGCAAAGCGTCCCCGGCAAAGCGCGGCAGATAATGCTCCCGAATAGCTTGGGCCACTTCCGCATCCTCACCAGCTGCCTGAGCATAATATTCGCCCATAATCCCCTGCAACTCAGGGAATTCATAAACCACGCGGCTCTGCAAATCCGCCTTTGCCAGATAAGCGGCCCGTTTGGTCTGCGCCAGCTCCGCTTCGCTGTAATGCAAGGCCTTGCCAATATATTCCGCCAGGGAAACAATGCGGCCGACCTTTTGTCTTAAGGTGCCTAGTTTTTCATGGAACACCACGGTAGCCAGACGTTCCACCTGGTCATCCATTTTATCCTTCAAGTCTTCCTGCCAGAAAAATGCCGCATCATTTAGGCGTGCGCAAAGTACCCGTTCATTGCCTTCTTGCACACTATCCAAATGCTTTTCAT
>CAKRYM010000103.1 GCA_934427095.1 uncultured Bacillota bacterium
TATTATGGTGCTTGAAAACGGTCAGATTATCGAGCGAGGTAATCATGACAGCCTTATCGAGAAGAAAGGCAAGTATATATCAATGGACCAGCCATATTAGGAAAGCAAAAATTCTTCTGTCAGATAAACTTCTCGTGTTTGTAGATTGACTTCTGCAACAAGTAAAGTGCTCATAGTTTCTTTGCCAATTTCCATAAACCAAGCAAGGGCTGCCTTAGCAATTTGTTTTTTCTTTCTCGCATTGACTTTATCCCCCGGACGAGCATATTGCCAGTCTTGGGCGGATTTTACTTCTACAAAGTAAGTAACGCCTTGCTTTTCGGCGATAATATCAATTTCTCCAAAACGCTTACGCCAGTTTCTCGCCAGAATCCGGAAGTGATGTGTTTTGAGATAGGCTGCGGCGATTTCCTCGCCTTGGTTACCGATAGTATGTTTATCCATAATGGCTCCAAATCAAAAACGAAAGGTGCGGCGATGGATGGGACTAAATCCATACTGTCTGAGTAGTTCTTTATGAAGAGGGGTAGGGTACCCTTTGTGTTTGCCAAACTGGTATTCGGGGTATAGGTGATCATATTCTTGCATCAAATGATCCCTGGTGGTTTTGGCAATGATACTAGCTGCAGCAATGGAAACAGAAAGCGCATCTCCTTTAATGATTCCTTCCTGTGGTAGGGCAATATCAAGGGTCAGGGCATCTAGCAACACATAATCTGGTTTCGGCGAGAGCTCGGCCAAGGCTTGTTTCATGGCCAATTTTGTGGCTTGTAAAATATTGATTCGATCGATAGTGGCATGATCTACGGAAACACAAGCCCAAGCAATGGCAGTTTCTTTGATTTGAATCGCTAATTGTTCTCGTTTCTTTTCTGAGAGTTGCTTGGAATCATTTAACCCAGGTAAATATGCATCGGGGGAAAGGATAACCGCCGCAGCTGTAACAGGGCCTGCTAACGGCCCTCGCCCCGCTTCATCTACTCCTGCGATATGAAGATATCCTTTAGCATTTAGGGCTTTTTCATATAAACTCATTTGCTGCCATTTTTCTAAGGCTAATTTTTCTTTATTGGTTTGCATGGTTGCCATCCTCATTAGGCAATTCTAGGGTTAGCGGTCCTAATTTTCCAACACGGAATTCTTGTAACAACACCATAGCAGCATCTTCTTCCCTAGGTTTTCCTCCAGGCCCAAGCATACCGCGACTTTTGGCGATTTCTGTAATAATTGCTTCCGGCTCTTCAGGCAAGGCATCGAGTTTGTATCTTGCCATTAATAGCTGGGGCGCTTTATTTTTTAATAGAGCGGCTAAGTCGCAAGAAACGGAATAAACCGGGAACACCGCGTCACTAATCGAGCCGCAAATAGCCAGCTTAAACGCAACATCGTCATTGGCGAATTTTGGCCAAAGCATACCAGGCGTGTCTAGCAAATCAATTCCAGCATTGGTTTTCACCCATTGTTGCCCACGGGTTACCCCAGGTTTATTGCCTGTTTTGGCAGAGGCAGTAGGGGCCAAGGCATTGATCACCGTAGATTTCCCACAGTTGGGAATACCCACTACCATGGCGCGGACTGGCCGAGGCAAACGTCCACGGCTTTTTAACCGCTCCAGTAAAGGCCGAGCCGCTTTTGTGATCGCAAGTTGCATTTCTTTTAATCCTTGCTTTTTGGCTGCATTGATGGCGGCAGGAATATAGCCTGCTTGTTGATAATATTGTAACCACTGTTTGGTGGCGGCAGGCGTAGCCAGATCAGCTTTGTTTAAAAGCAAAAGGTGACATTTGCTTTTCGTATATTTTTCCAAATCCGGATTGCGAGATGCCGCGGGAATTCTGGCATCAATAACCTCGATCAACATATCTACCAAGGCAAGATCTGCTTCAATATTTCGTTTGGTTTTGGCCATATGGCCAGGATACCACTGTATCATGTTGTTCTCCTTACGAACAAAAAATAGAGCCGTGTATATACGGCTCTATTATAGCACAATATTTTGTTGTTGTACAATCTGCCCTTTTCCTTAGTGAAGCGCTTCATTCTGTCCAAGCTTGATAAGCTTTAGCAATTGCTTCGGCTGCCTCATCTACGGTGAGTTGCCCTGTATCGATGGTACAGCATATTTTGTCGCCGAACAGCAACTTTCTCTCTTCAATCATTTGCTGGATTTTTTCTTCTGAAGGCCTTCCACCAATCAAAAGCCGATTGTTTTTGCGTCCAAGTCTGGACATGATGATTTCTGGCGCTGCTGTAAGCATGACGAAAAAGCCAGGGACCAGCAAATCAATATCTTCTTTTTGGGGTGGTAGACTGCCGCCAAAAGCAATGACTGTCCGCTGACGTTGCGCTAACTTTTTCAAAACAAGCCGTTCTTCTGAGCGAAAACGGATTTCCCCATGTTTTCGAAAAAGTTGTGAAAGCGTTAGCCCAGTGACTTCACTGATCATTTCATCTGTGTCTGCAAAATCGTAATCCAGCAGACGGGCAGTATTCCTGCCAATGACTGTTTTTCCGCTCCCCATGTAACCGATAAGAATGATGTTTTTGGTATTCATATTTATCCCCCGAAATAACTTATGCGCTTAATTCGCAGAAAAACAAAGGTTTCCCTGCTGAAATAGCTTGCGATTTTCGCGACAAATTTATATGCAAAAGGACATATTCATAATGATAAAAGAAAAGACTTGCTTAAATTGTATATTTACCGTATAATATACATATATACGGGAGGTTTATATGCGCGCTGCACTGATTTATCATGAAAAAAATCAGAGTGTATACCCTTTGTTGCGAGAAGTCGTTGCTTATTTAACCCAAAGAGGGGTAGAGATGATATCCGCTTCCCCGGATGAGATTGGTTTTTTGTCCACGGATTTGCATCCGCAGGCTTTTGCTGATTGCGATTTTTGTGTGGTGTTCGGTGGGGATGGTACTTTTCTTGCAGCGGCGCGCTGCCTGTTTTGCGTGGATGTTCCTTTTTTCAGTGTGAATCTGGGAAAAATTGGTTTCTTGACGCAAGTAGAATTGGCCCAGGTATTTCCGGCTTTGGATTGCTTCCTTCATCATAAATATGCAGTTAAGGAACGCATCATGCTACAGGCTTCAGTATTTCGTTCTGAAAAAAAGATAGCCGATTTTTCCGCGTTTAACGATATTGTGGTTCGTTCTTCGGTTTCTCGCACCATTAAGCTGGATTTAACGGCGGACGGTAGCGAAGTGAATACCTTCAATGCAGATGGACTGATTTTATGTACGCCTGCTGGTTCCACGGGATATTCTCTTTCTGCGGGTGGGCCTATTCTTTTCGATGAGCTGGATGTTTTATTGGCAACCCCTATTTCCGCTAGAACTTTTCTTAATCGGGCGATCGTTTTGCCTGGCGCTGCCCGGTTGGAAGTCCTTTTAAAAGGGGAGCGAGATCAGGCTGTGCTAACTGCTGACGGGCAGGAAAGCATAGCGTTATTCTCTGGTGATCAGGTTGAAGTATGCCTTGCAGATAAAAAAGCCAAAGTGATTTACTTTGGCGAACATGATTATTTTCAACGAATCAAAGAAAAACTTTATCGCTCGGAAACGAATAACTGACTCTGCTTGGGAGGAGCATTATGAAAAACCGCAGACACAAAGTGATTTGCGAAATTATCGAACAACAGGATATTGAAACTCAGTATCAGTTAACTGAAGAGCTTTTGAAGCATGGGTTCAACGTAACCCAAGCTACGATTTCCCGGGATATAAAGGAATTAGGCCTGGTAAAAGTAGCTGGCCCCAGCAACACTTTCCGTTATAAATTCCAGTCCGGCGTAAATGCCGTGACCACTTTTGACCGAACAAAAAAAATGCTAAGGGACAACCTCCTGCGCGTGGCTGTTAGTCGGGGAATTTTGGTTATGCATACCTTACCTGGTACAGCCCAAGGAGTTGCTTTCTATTTGGATAGTCTAAATTGGCGAGACATTGTTGGCACGATTGCCGGTGATGATACGATTTTTGCCGTTGTTTCCGGAGATGTTGATCCAGAGTCAGTGGCTGACCAGATTCGTGAGCTTATGGCTTAATTTCAGGTGCCCTCATGCTTTATGAATTGTATGTTGAAAATTTCGCATTGATTCGTTCTTTGCGTTTATCTTTGCAAGAAGGGATGACTGCATTAACTGGTGAGACTGGTGCGGGGAAATCCCTGATTATTGATGCGGTTTCCTTATTGATCGGTGGCAGGGGCAGCGATTCTTTTATTCGTGGCCAGGAGGATCGTTGTTTGATCGAAGGAGTCTTTTTCCCACCTTACCCTGATGAGGTGCAACATATTTTGGCAGATTTTGGCCCTTGTGAGGAAACCCTGACCCTTTCAAGGGAGCTGATCCGAGGAGGACGCAGCATTGCCAGGATCAACGGCCGTTTGGCTTCGGTGTCAATTTTGAAAGAAATCGGCCGATACTTAATCAATATTCACGGACAGCACGATCACACGCTATTGTTGGAAGAAAGTCGGCAGTTGAAAATGCTGGATCTGTTCGGCGGGGAGGAGTTGCAGAAGGCAGCTAACATGACGGCTCAAGCTTACCATAACTTGGTGGAAGCAAAAGCCGCCGTTGAAGATTATGAAACTCATGTGGCAGAGCGTTTGCAGCGCCTGGATTACCTCCAATATGTCATCCACGAAATAGAAGAGATTTCTCCTCAACCAGAAGAAGATACCACCCTAGAAGAAGAGGCAAAGTTACTTTCTTTTGGGGAAAAGCTGTATGATCTTTCTCATGCAGCTCATCAAGTGCTATTCCAGAGCGGTGGAGTGGTCGAGCAATTGGAAAAGGCGCATGCTTTTGTGGCAGATGGCGCCCGTACAGATGAAAAACTGGCTCCTTTAGCTGAACGGCTTAATAATCTGTATTATGAGGCAGAGGATATTGCCAATGAAATTGGCGCGTATCGAGATCATATTGATCTGGACGCCTATCGCTTGGAAGAAGTGGAAAATCGGATTGCTGCCTTAACCCGATTAAAAAAGAAATATGGCGGCAGTATGTCTGCGCTTCTTCATCAATATACCCAGGCTAAGGAAGAAGCAAAACATTTGGAAGAGGTAAACTTATCTGGCGAGGCTTATAAAGATGCCCTGCGGCAGGCAGAAGCAGCTTATGCAAAAGCAGCGGATTTTCTGCATGTTAAGCGTCAAGCGGCTGCTGAGCAACTTGGCACAGCAGTCACAGCAGAAATCCAAGGAATGCAAATGCCTAATGCGGAATTTACCGTAGCGTTAATTGACCATGCTCCTTCTGCGGCCGGAAACGAACGGGCAGTGTTTATGATTCAGCCTAATTTAGGTGAAGCAACACAGCCTGTCAGTAAAATTGCCTCAGGCGGTGAATTATCCCGCATCCTTTTGGGGATCAAAGTGATTTTGGCTAAACTAGACGGCGTACCGGTGCTGATTTTTGATGAGGTAGATACGGGGCTGTCTGGCCGGGCATTAACCGCGGTTTCTCAGCGTCTGGCTTTGGTAGGGGAAAGTGCGCAAACGTTAGCCATTAGTCACTCTGCGGTTATGGCAGCGGCAGCAGATCATCAGATTTATATTGAAAAGCATGAAGAAGACGGCCGCACGGTGATGAAAGCCCATTCCTTAAATGAGGCGGAACGCATTCAGGAATTAGCTAGGTTAATTGCAGGGGATCATTGTGGTCCTACTAC
>CAKRYM010000104.1 GCA_934427095.1 uncultured Bacillota bacterium
GGCTGGAAGGTCATGGCATCCATGCCGCAGATTTCACAGAACAATTTTTCTGCCCAAGCCAAAGCTTCCAGGCAGCCCTGGGAATAGCGGGTAGGTCTGAGCGGGTGGGTATCGGTAAAGCCGGACAAATTGGCCATTTCATCGTTGATCTTGGGGTTATACTTCATGGTGCAGGAGCCCAGGGGGTAGAACCCGTCGTTCATGCCGTAGGTACGTTTGGCCATAGCGCTGTAATGCCGGGAAAGATCACTTTCCGAAAGCTCCGGCAAACGCAGGGGGGCTTTACGGCGGAGATTTTCCGCCGGCTGGCACAGGGGCACATCGCATTCCGGCAATAAGCTGAGGCAGCGGCCTTTACGGCTCTTTTCAAATAACAGATCCATTATTTCGCCACCTCCTCAACATGTTTTTGAATCAGGGACACCAGTTTATCCATGTCCTCTTTGGTATTCTTTTCCGTGCAGCACCAGAGAATCTGATGATCGTTTAAAGGCAAGCCACCTAAAATCCCGTCCTCATCGGTCAAATGGTCGATGAGTTTTTCCGGATCAAAGGCGCATTCCGTTACGAATTCATTGAAGAATTCCCCGGTGTACACCAGGCTGAAGCCCTTGACCTTGCTCAAGGCATCGGCCAGGTAATGTGCCTTGGCATAGCACTGTTCCGCCGCTTTCTTTAAGCCCTGGGGACCCATGGCCGCCAGATAGACCGAGGCGGACAAAGCGCAAAGGGCTTCGTTGGAGCAAATGGAAGAGGTTGCCTTTTCCCGCTTAATATGCTGTTCGCGGGCTTGCAGGGTCAATACATAACCCCGCTTGCCGTCCACGTCCACGGTTTCACCGACGATACGGCCGGGAATTTGCCGCAGCATATCGCTCTTGGTGGCCAAAAAGCCCAGGTAAGGACCGCCAAATTCCAAAGTCATGCCTAAAGGCTGACCTTCGCCCACGGCGATATCCGCACCCTGTTCCGCCGGGGATTTGAACAGCCCTAAGGAAATGGGATTGACGGAGAGGATGAATTTCGCCCCTGCTTCATGTACGATTTCCGCAATGGCTTCCGCATCCTCAAACTGACCAAGATAGTTGGGCTGTGCCACAGCCACGCAAGACACATCTGGGGTGAGCATGGCTTTCAACGCTTCCAGGTCGGTTTTCCCATCTTTCATGGGAATGACTTCCATGGGATGATTGCTGGCGGTGCTATAGGTTTTGCAGGTGGCGATGTAATCCGGGTGCATCGCGCCGCTAATCAGGGATTTATCCTTTTTGCGGGTCCGGCACATGGTGCAGGCTTCGGCAACTGCCGTGGCGCCGTCGTAAACAGAGGCGTTGCTGACGTCCATGCCCGTAAGCTCTACGATCATGGTCTGATATTCAAAGATGGATTGCAAAAGCCCCTGGCTAATTTCCGCCTGATAAGGGGTGTAAGCGGTGATAAATTCCTCTTTGGAGAGGACTTGCCGGACAATCGCCGGGATGTAATGGTCATAAGCGCCGGCGCCCCGGAAGATGCAGCGGAAGATATGGTTTTTGGCAGCCATTTCATCCATAATGCGGCGAACTTCCAGCTCCGATTTGCCAGCGGGGATATTCAGTTTTTCCAAGCGCAGCTCCTGGGGAACGTCACGGTATAGCTCCTCCATATTGTTCAGCCCAAGGGCTTGGAGCATTTCCTGCTGTTCCTCAGGGGTGGAGAGGATATAGGAACCCATTATTCATTCTCCTTCGCCAGGAATTCGGTATAAGCAGCGCTGTCCATCAAATCTTCCAAACCTTCCACATCTTCTACTTCGATGATCCAGGCTTCATAGCAGTCGCTGTTAATCATTTCCGGGGAATCAGCCAAGTCTTCGTTGACAGCGGAAATTTTCCCGGAAACAGGAGCGTAAACGTCGGAAACTGCTTTCACGGATTCGATATCGGTGAAGGCTTCGCCAGCGGTGATTTCATCGCCAACTTCCGGCAGATTGACGAAAACGATGTCGCCCATGCCCTGCTGTGCGAAATCAGACAAGCCGATTTTGACTTTGCCGCCTTCTTCTTTTGCCCATTCATGAGATTCTGCGTAGAAATAACCTTCCATCACTTTAGCCATTTTTGTTTCCTCCTGGTTTTTTGCGTAGTTTTTGTTGTGTTTGCTTTTATGTCAATTACATGTGAAAAACAAAAGGGGGTAAGCTTATTTCTCCCGTTTGTAGAAGGGAGTTTTCACCACTTCGCAGTCAATCATGCGGCCGCGGACTTCCACCTGGAGAATTTCGCCCAGTTCTTTTTGTTCCGTGGGGATAATCGCCATGGCAATAGGCATTTCCTGGGTAGGAACCTTTACGCCAGAGGTGGTGTGGCCGATTTTTTCGCCGTTTTTGTAAACATCACAATGTTCACGGACAATGCCTCTGCCCACAACCTTCAAGCCGATACGGCAACGATTCTTCCCTTTTTCCTGGATAGCGTCTTTGCCGATGAATTCTTCTTTCGCCATTTTCACGAACATACCCAGGCCGGTTTCCCAGGGGGTAATGGTTTCATCCATTTCCTGACCGTACAGGGGCATGGCAGCTTCCATGCGCAGCGTGTCTCTGGCGCCCAGGCCGCAGGGTACGGCGCCTTTTTCTTTTAAGAGATTGAACATGGCGCAAGCGTCTTTGTTGGCCAGGTAAATTTCAAAGCCGTCCTCACCGGTATAGCCGGTACGGGAAAGGAGGCAGGAAATGCCGCCTACTTTAACCTGATCCTTAAAGGTGTAATTGCCCTGGGGAATATCTTCTGCCGCAGTCAGCTGTTCAATGATGTTAATGGCTTCCGGGCCTTGCAGGGCGATTTGGGAAATTTCATCGGAAATGTCGGTAATTTTGCAATCCCCAAAGACATGGCTCTGCATCCATTCCACATCCTTAAAGCGGTTGGAAGCATTGACCACGATCAGGTATTTGCTACCCTTGACTAAGCAATAAACCAGCAAATCGTCAACTACGCCGCCGTTTTCATAGCACATGGGGCTGTAACGGACGAATTCCGGTTCCAAAGTAGAGTAATCATTGGTCAGAAGATGCTGAATATTGGACAAGGCGTCTTTGCCTTCGAACATGACTTCGCCCATATGGGAAACGTCGAACATTCCCACATGCTGGCGCACGGCCAGATGTTCGGCCACAATACGGGTTGCTTCGTATTCCACGGGGAGCATATACCCGGCAAAGGGAACCATTTTGCCTTGGCTAGCCACGTGGCAATCATAAAGGGCTGTTTTCCGTGCTGATTCTTCCATGTTGATACTTCCTCCTTCGAAATGTCGATTTACCGGATATATGTTTGAAACAGGGGTTGAAAACAAAAGCCAGCCAATACTTTTTTAAGAAAAACGAAAAAAGGAGGCAAGCCCATTGTTCCCAATGACAATAGCCTGCCTCCGTAGATTAGCCTGAAAGATTTTCACGAAGCGCTTTGGGGCAGGATTCGTGTTTGCTTCTTCGGCGTCGAAACGACTTTCCGGAGTTTCGTCCGATGCCGGTCCTTTTGCCTGAGAGTTATTGCGTCCCCTTCGGCTCCGAAACCGGTCTCTCCCGGCATCATCATGCGAAAAATATATCGTGTTTCCATATATTCAGTTACATCAACATACTAGCATTTAGATGCCGTTTCGTCAAGAGATAACCGCATAATTTATTTATTGAAAAAATCTTTCAATCCCCGTTTCTTTCCCTTAGCAAGAAGGCTTTTGTCTGGGATGGATATTGCATTTTTCCCTCTGCTCAGTGTATAATAAATTTAGCTTCAGGTTTGCGACATATTTGCCAAATCTCCCGCTTTTTTTCTTTTTGGAAAAAAGCAATGGGATGCCCCGTTAAGCGGGAAATACCTGATTTTGTATTGTGGAATGAAGGAGGATTTTTTGCATGAAAAAACTTGGCTTTATTGTGAACCCTGTGGCCGGTATCGGCGGCAAAGTGGGCTTAAAAGGCTCTGACGGTGCGGAAACTTTGGCCAAAGCCATGGCTTTGGGCGCTCAGCCGGAAGCAGGCAACAAGGCCTTAATTACCATGAAGGTCATCAAAGAGCATGAGGATGAATTTGATATTTATACCTGGCCTGGGGAAATGGGCGAGGATATTTGTAAAGAAGCTGGGCTGAAATGCACGGTAGTCGGGGAAATCCATTCCGGCCATACCACGCCGGAGGACACCATCAAAGCCGCCCAGCAGATGAAGGATTTGGATTTGGATTTGATCCTCTTTGCCGGCGGCGACGGTACCGCCCGCAATATTATGGACGCCGTGGGCACGGATATCCCGGTGCTGGGCATTCCCGCTGGCTGCAAAATCCATTCCGGCGTTTACGCCGTGAACCCCCGTACCGCTGGGGAATTGATGGTGGAATATGGCCAAGGCCGCATCAGCAAAACCCGGGAAGCGGAAGTCATGGATATTGACGAGGATTTGTTCCGCCAGGGTATCGTGGAAGCCAGATTGTACGGCTATCTGCAAATCCCCAATGAACGGAAATTGGTGCAGAATTTGAAAGGCGGCGGCGGATATAATGAGGAAGATTCCATCAACGACGTGGCGGAATATTTCGCTGATTTGATGGAAGAAGATACCCTCTATATCATGGGTACCGGCTCCACCATTGCGGTGTTGATGAAATATTTGGAATTGCCCAATACCCTGTTGGGCGTGGATTTGGTCTATAACAAGCAGGTCATTGCCTCTGACTGCACCGAAGCCCAGGTTTTGGAAGCTTTGGACAAATACCCCAAAGCGAAAATCGTGGTCACGGTCATCGGCGGCCAGGGCTATGTGTTTGGCCGGGGCAATCAGCAGATTTCCGCCAAGGTTATCCGCCGGGTCGGCAAAGATAATATCATGATCGTGGCAGCAAAGCATAAAATCATGGCCCTGCTCACCAGTCCCTTGTTTGTGGATACCGGGGATGAAGAGGTCAACAAAATGCTTACGGGCTATGCCAATGTGATTGTGGGCTATGAAGAAATGATTATGATGCGGGTTTCCGACTAAGCCCAGGGAAGAGTTTTACCACTTGCCAGGGGGATTTCCCCCTGGCAGCTGATTTTTATGAAGGAGATACGGGCATGAAGCGAGAAAACGCCCTTTTGACAACGGAATATAGCCCATGGCGCTGGCTGGTGGGGGCGGTGATCCTCATCAGCATTTTTAGTTATTATATTTTGTGGAATTCCCCTTCCCCCATCCTTTCGGTGATGATCGGGGATTTGCAGATTTCTTTGAGCGCAGGCGGTTTGTTGACCTCGGTCTTGGCTGTGGTCATTACGGTGATGGGTTTAGCCTATGATGGTATCCGCCGTTTATTGCCTGCCCGACACTTGTTTTCCTTGGGCTTGCTGTTGATCGCCTTGGGCCAAATTTTCCTCTTCTTTGCCCATTCCTTTGGCAGCGCCCTGTCTTTTCGTATTTTGTTCGGGGTGGGCTTAGGGTTGGCCACGCCGGTTTATGCGGTGCTGGTCATGGAGAATTTCCCAGAAAAAGAAAGACCGGTGATCAACACCTTATTTGGCGCAGCCCCCTATGGGGCTTCCGTCCTTTGCTTGGCCTTGACCGTTCCTTTATTCCATGCCTGCGGAGACAATTGGAATAAAACCATGCTGGTGTATGTTTTAGCCATGCTGGTCATTGTCCTCCTTTG
>CAKRYM010000105.1 GCA_934427095.1 uncultured Bacillota bacterium
GTCCCGTTCTTCCTGAGCCTGAATGGTATACCAGTTGCCAAACCCATCCAGATCGCAATCAATATAGTAATTAGCGATATCCAAATAAAGATATGCGCTATAAAATTCCTTATTTACCTGCTGAATCAGTAAATCAACTACTTTTTTATCCATAAAGGTTCTCCTTTCTTTCTAAAAGACAGGCGCAGAGAACAGGTTCTCCGCGCCTATAGCGAGTTTTGCTAATTATTCGCCGAAATAACGAGCCAACAAACCGCGGAAACCGCAGCCATGCCGCGCTTCATCCTTTGCCATTTCATGTACGGTGTCGTGGATAGCGTCATAGCCCAATTCCTTAGCCAAAACAGCCAGTTCTTTTTTACCAGAGCAAGCACCATGTTCAGCTTCTGCACGTTTTTCCAAGTTGGTTTTGGTGCTATCCCAAAGGACTTCGCCCAGGAGTTCCGCAAATTTCGCAGCATGTTCTGCCTCTTCCCAAGCGTAACGTTTAAAGGCTTCAGCAACTTCCGGATAGCCTTCCCGATCCGCCTTGCGGCTCATGGCCAGATACATACCTACTTCGCAGCATTCACCATTAAAATTTGCACGAAGACCCTCAATCACCCGTTCATCGCAGCCTTGGGCAACCCCAATCCGATGTTCATCAGCAAAAGCGCCGATTTCTGCCATTTCCGTAAATTTGGAAGCAGGGGCATTGCACTGAGGGCATTTTTCTGGAGCAGCATCACCTTCATAAACATAACCGCAAACAGAGCATACAAATTTTTTCATGAGAAAATCCTCCTAAAAGATAATAACATCTTGTCGCTAGTTTATTAATAGCAATTACTAATAAGAGTATAACATATGATAGCAAAAAATCAAGTATTTTCTCCGTAAATTCGTATTAAATTAACCAATTTTTTTCTCTATGTAAGCAACCAAGTCAGCAATAGAGAGCAATTCCCCAGCATCGTCAATCATGATACCAAATTCATCTTCCAAAGCCAACATAATTTCTACCATATACAAAGAGTCAATCTGCATTTCACTAAAGCTGCTTTCCATGGTAATCAAGCTCGGGTCAATATCCAATTTTTCTGCGACAATCGCTTTCACTTTTTCAAATACCATAATCATTCTCCTTTGCCATAAATAAAATTGTACGTCTTATTTTGTTTTGATTGTATTTTCTGCATAAATCCGGTTGATCGCATTCAAATACGCCAACATACTCGACTTAATCACATCGGAGCTAATGCCTTTGCCTAAATAAATCCCCTCGCCATAGCGAACACGAACCGTTACCTCACCTAAAGCATCGGAACCTTCGGTTACTGCGCGAATATGGTAAGTATCCAAAGAAATATCTAATCCCACCATTTCTGTAATGGCTTGCAATGCCGCGTCCACTGGGCCCGCTGCAATCGAAGCTTTTTGCAGAATTTCATCGCCGCGTTTTAGCCAAACCGCAGCAGTGGAATTCACCTTACTAGCAGTCAAAATTTGATAATTCACCAGCTGGATCGTGGGGGTTACTTCAGAAATGCGGCCTTCAATAATCGCCACCACATCTTTCAATGTAATTTCCTTTTTCTGGTCCGCCAAAGCCTTAAACCGTTCAAAGGCATAATTGGCTTCTTCTTCCGTAAGGCGATAACCCAGCTCTGTCAATTTTTCCAAAAAGGCATGACGGCCACTAAGTTTGCCCAGCACCATACTATCCACATCATAACGGCCAATACTTTCCGGGGACATAATTTCATAGGTTTCCCGATCATTCATTACTCCATGTTGGTGGATACCGCTTTGATGACGGAAGGCATTTTCCCCTACAATTGCCTTATTTGGGGGAATTTCAATTCCTGTATATTTGCTGACCAAACGACTAACCCGGAAAATATGGCGGGTATTCAACTTATGTTGAACTTGATAAACGTCACTGCGTACAGATAAGGCCATGGCAATTTCCTCAAGAGCAGCATTCCCTGCTCTCTCCCCGATGCCGTTGATCGTTCCTTCAACCTGGTCCGCCCCGGCAACTACCGCAGCAAGGGTATTGCCCACTGCAAGCCCCAGATCATTATGGCAATGAACGGCAAGATGCGCTTTATCTATATTCGGCACCGTTTCTAATAAATAGGTAACCAAGCCGGCATATTCTTCTGGGGTGCAATATCCCACGGTATCAGGAATATTCACTGTTGTTGCCCCTGCAGCAATCGCTTTTTCCAGCACACGGGCCAAAAATTCCCTATCGCTACGGCTGGCGTCTTCTGCGGAAAACTGCACATTTTTGGTAAATGTCTTTGCCACACGGACGGCATTTACCACAGCGTCCAGCACTTCTTCTCTAGTCATATTGAGCTTATGCATCATATGCCGTTCAGAAGTGGCAATAAACACGTGAATCAAAGGGTCTTCCGCGTAACGCAAGGCTTCCCAGGCGCGCTGGACATCTCCCGTCATCGCCCGGCAGAGACTCGCGACTCTGGCTCCCTGTATTTCTTGGGCAATTGCCTTTACTGCTTCGAAATCTCCTTGCGACGACGCGGCAAAACCAGCTTCAATAATGTCTACGCCCAGATTTGCTAAATCTTTAGCAATTTCAATTTTATCCCGTGCGTTTAAATTTACACCTGGGGTTTGCTCGCCATCCCGAAGGGTTGTATCGAAGAAAATGATGTTCCGCATTGTCTTGGCTCCGTGCTTCTACCTATTTGTTGTCTAGGATCAGGAAAAGACCTTATGTCCTGTTTTATTGTAACATAAAACCATCTTTAGTGCAATGTCAAATCAACAGAAAGCCAGCCCATCCAGCCAACCAGGACACAACAAAGGCCACAATCCAAGCAAAGAGTAAATGCGCCAAAGCAATACGCAAGACAAACCACTTAGAACCGCTTTCTGCCGCCATAATCCTTAGGGTAGCAACACAAGGGGTATACAATAAGACAAAAGTAAGAAACGCTAATGCCGCGCTATGGCTAAGTAAAGTTGGCAGGGCACCAGTTGAGCCAAGCAAAATACTGAAGGTAGAAACAATGGCTTCTTTACTAAACAATCCAGCGATCAAAGCCACGGCTAATTCCCAGCGGCCCAGCCCAAGCGGTTGTAATAGATTAGCGACCCAAACACCCATGCATCCCAGTATACTAGTAGAAGCATCTGACGTGGGAGTCATGGTTGGTGTAAGGTTGCTTAATACCCAAACCAAAACGGATGCCAAAAAAATAACGGAACCAGCTTTGCTAATATAATCCCACACTCGTACTTGTATTGAACGAAAAAGTGCACGGAAAGCTGGCCAACGATAAGGTGGTAATTCCAAAATAAAACACGTCTTTTCCTTTACCAACATGGTTTTATCCAATAAACGCAGAACCAACGCCCCAAAGAAAAGCCCGCCAAAATACAGCCCGCCAATGATGAGCCAGCTATGTTCAGGGAAAAAAGCAGCCGTAAAAAAGGCATAAACCGGTAGCCGGGCGGAACAACTAACAAAGGGAATTGCCGTCATGGTCAGCAGCCTGTCCCGCCAAGAATCTAAAGATCGACAAGCCATTACCGCCGGAACGGAGCAACCAAATCCCAACAACAGTGGAATCATACTGAATCCCGAAAGGCCTACCTTGGACAAGTAACGGTCAGCCAAAAAAGCTGTGCGTGCCATATAGCCACTGGTTTCCAATAAAGCCAAAAACAAAAACATCAACAAAAGCTGCGGCAAAAATACCAGGACACTACCAATACCGCTAAAAATTCCGTCCAATAGTAAGCTTTGTACAAAAGGCTGAACAGAAAAATGCAGCAATAGCGTATGCACTCCTTCTTCCGCATAAGTCAGCCATAGGCTGAAAACATCCGAAAGCGCTGCACCTAATGGACCAAAACTAAGGTAAAACATAGTTAGCATCAACAAAGAAAAAATTGGCAACGCCCAAAATGGATGACAGAAAAACCGGTCCAAACCAGGGCCTTCTTTTTGTTGCTTTGTTGGAATAGCGACTTTCTCCATCAATTGCGCCACTTGATCAAAACGAGCGACAGCAGAAAGGGCAATGTCTAAGGGCAAAGCAGACGGTGGATTGTTCGTAGCTTGGCAAGCTGCTTGCAGTAAAGAAGATAAACCCTGCCCTTTTGCAGCACTACAAGGAATGCAGGGAATGCCAAGCTCATCCCTTAGTCGTTCCACATCAAGGGTTAACCCTAAACGCGGTAGCTCGTCCCATAAATTCAAACACAACACCATGGGAATCTTTTTTTCCAATAACTGTGTGGTAAGATAAAGATGGCGTTCCAAATTGGTACTATTCGCCACATTGATGATTACATCCGGTTTTGCCGTAGACAGATAGGCGTCCACAGCTTTCTGCTCCGGTGAAACAGAGGTCAAAGAGTATACCCCCGGTAAATCAATCAATTTGATTTCGGTTTCTCCAAACATAAAGCTACCTTGTTCTGCCGTAACCGTAACGCCAGCCCAGTTGCCTACTGGTCCGCCTGCGCCGGTCAAGGCATGAAAGAGGGTGGTTTTTCCGCAATTCGGATTCCCCAATAAGGCAATTTCCAACTGCACAGCATTCGCCCCTTTTCTCTGCTTACCAAAAGAAGTCTTTCCCTATATTTACGTTTTCCCATCGCAAAACAGACGAATTCGCCAAAAGAACCTTCTCTCCGTCAAAGCAGTGATGCAATCCGTAGGAAATCCCCGGAAAATGACTTGACTTTTTCCAGCGAATACGGTATGATAAAAAGCGTCCGAAATTGGGCGTATAGCTCAGCGGGAGAGCGCTTGACTCACATTCAAGAGGTCACTGGTTCGAAACCAGTTACGCCCACCAAGAAAAAACCCTGTTAAACCATTTTTGTTGGTCTAACAGGGTTTTTTCATTTTGTGCTTGTTAAGGGTTTTCTTTTTTAATTATTTTGAGGTCTTTTTAGCAGCAAAGGAATTTTTTGACCACGCACCTAACCACACACCTTATCAATAAGCATCCCCCTCCTGGATAAAACCAAGAGGGGGTATTCAGGAGGACCCACCGGGATGAAAGCCAATCCTCGGCAAGATTGTTAACTTATTCTTTTTCTTTTTTGAGCAACGGCATTTTTTTCGTCGCGTCATAGCCCACGCTATACCCCAATACAGGGGCAATATCCCGTAAGCGGATATAATTTTCATTTTCCACTAAGACAGAAGTGAGGGCTTCTTCTTTGCCATCCACATCCACCTTGATTTCTCGTTTATCAATCATCCAATCATCCTCCACAATCCAAAATTTTGTACATTGCTGCCGGAAAATGGACAACTTTGCCTCTTCTTTTTCTTTGCTTGCACCGTTAGGATCGTTAATATACACCGTTCCATCTTTTACGGCATAAGCCAAGATATAATGACCGGAGCTTGTCCAGAGGCCCTTAAGGGCTAAAGCGATTACCAGTTTCCCCTTCTCTAACGCAGCAACGGCCTTATTTACATCACTTATGGTATCGCTACAAGTAATACCATAAGCAGCCATTTGCGGTTTAAAATAACCCCAACTGGTACCATTATTATCCGTTCGAAAGCCATGGGCAGAAGACCATTTGCAAGTTTCCGGGGGATAAACCGCTTTTCCCGTTATTTCGCTAATCACCATGGCCGCGCAGGTGGGGCCACAGCCGGATGTCCC
>CAKRYM010000106.1 GCA_934427095.1 uncultured Bacillota bacterium
GTATAAGAGTAATTATCATCCGCCTCGATCAAGGTCAAGAGACCATTGTCCCGCAAAAGCCGTAAACCACAATCTTTGTTACTGGCGTCTTGCGCAATGGCAATCAAGGCGCCGTCCGAGATATCGGCGGCGTCGGTATATTTATAGGAAGCAAGCCCCATCACCCCAGCAAAAAGAAGGGGTTCCACCATAACCAGATCCCCGTCATTGGCGGCATTAAAATTATCTAAATAGGGTTTATGTTGATACAGATTGAAATCAATACTCCCCTCAAAGGTAGCGATATCCACCGTCATTGCATCATCAAAAGCGACCACTTCAACATCGTAGCCTAAAGCTTCCAACTCCGGGGCCATGGCATCGGCATAGGCATGATAATTGGCATTGGGTTCCCAGCGCAGCGTCCCTTTACTTGCCGTTTGCTCTTCGGTTTGTCCCGGTTCTTCTCCCTGTTCCTGGTTGTTTTCTGTAGTTGCGGCCCCACAGGCAGCCAGGCAAAGCAGCAATAATGCCAAAATTAACATAACAAAATACTTTTTCATATTTTCCTCCTCGTTCATAAAAGATGCTTTGTGTTCCGCCCTCTTTTCAAGGCAGATAAATTAAGAAAAGAAAGGCCGCTATCCTTTCTTTCTTGTTGCATTTATTAAAAAACACCTGAAAAAGGAGTATGTCAATTTTTATTCCCAATTGATATACGCAATATTGATTATCAAAAAAATCAATCTAATCGCCGGCTAATGATAAAAAAAAGATCCCGAAGCAATG
Organism: uncultured Bacillota bacterium; assembly: GCA_934427095.1. Taxonomy (GTDB): domain Bacteria; phylum Bacillota; class Dehalobacteriia; order UBA4068; family UBA4068; genus RGIG3155. The sequence goes on from CAKRYM010000106.1 coordinate 769, forward strand.
CTTCGGGATCTAGAAGAAAAGCAAACTTATTTATGCTCAGCTTCAAATTTTTTCAGGAATTTCACCAGAGCTTCAACGCCTTCTTTGGGCATGGCGTTGTAAATGGAAGCACGCAGGCCGCCCACGCTCTTATGGCCCTTCAGGTTGTCATAACCAGCAGCCTTGGTTGCAGCAACAACTTCGGCGTCCAATTCTTTGCTTTCCGTTACAAAGGGGATGTTCATCAAGGAACGGCTTTCCGGAGAAACAGTGCCCTTGAACATCTTGCTCTGATCCAGGAAATCATAGAAGACTTTAGCCTTTTCTTCATTCATCTTATTCATGACTTCCAGGCCGCCCAAGGAGAGCAGATATTTAAAGACTTTACCGCAGCAATAAATATCCCAGCAGTTGGGGGTATTGTACATGGAGCCGTTATCCGCATGGATCTTGTACTGCATGTAAATGGGTACCCAAGGTTCAACTTCTTCGGGGATCAAATCTTCGCGGATGATGACGATAGCCATACCAGCAGGGCCAATGTTCTTCTGCACGCCGCCATAAATCAGGCCGTAATCCGTCACATTGCAGGGCTTGGACAAGAACATAGAGGACTGGTCGGAAACCAAAAATTTACCCTTGGTATTCGGCAGTTTGGGATAGGTCAAACCATGAATGGTTTCATTTTCGCAGATGTAGACATAATCCGCATCAGGAGAAACCGGCAGGTCAGAGCAATCCGGGATATAAGAATAATTCTTATCCTCAGAGGAAGCAATCACATTGACCTTACCATATTTTTTGGCTTCGCTAATGGCCTTTTTGGACCAAGAACCAGTGGCGATATAGTCAAAAACGCCGTTTTTCTTCAGGTTGATGGGGATCATAGCGAACTGCAGCGTAGCGCCACCCTGAATGAACAGGACTTTATAGTTATCCGGAATACCCATCAAGGTACGCAGATCAGCTTCAGCCTCGTCTGCAATCTGCTGGAAAACTTTAGAGCGATGGCTCATTTCCATGACGCTCATCCCAGAACCACGGTAATTCATCACTTCAGCAGCGATTTCTTCCAAAACAGGTTCAGGCATCATCGCAGGACCGGCAGAAAAATTGTACACGCGATCGTACTTCATTGAAACTACCTCCATATTTTATGTAATCATAATACTTTACTGATTAGACAAGAAATCTTTTGCTAAGCAAATACTCGGCAAAAACTCAATCAATGTCATCTTATCACAGGCAGTTTCTGATTGCAATACATTTTAGAAGGAAAATTGTTTTAAGCAAAAAAACAAATATGACCAAATAGACGGAATATTAGGATTTCTGCAAATAAACGCAATATTAAAATTTCAATGGAAAATAAAGGAATTTAAATAAACAACACAAATATTAAAAAAATGTGAAAAAAAAGAGAATTTTTTGAAAATTTTAGACATTAATTAGAAAAGAAATAGAAAATGAGGTGCCCATTATGCAAAAGAAAACAGCCATCACTCTACTGATTGTTGTCGGTATTCTTATTGCTTATGACCATGCTACCGGACAGTTTCTTCCGCAGCCATAATCTGCGTTTGCTTTTAGAGAAAAAGAATGGGCAAATTGACATACCTTATTTACAAGAATGCCTGCGTAACCATAGGCAATTCCCCAACAGCATCTGCCACCACATCAATAAACGTGAAGCAGAACCCATGCAAATGGTTTCCGTATTTTCCATCATTATGGATCTAAATGCCTCGGAGGCCTGGATTACCTTAGGTCCGCCTTGCCAAAATGAATATGTCCATTATACGGTTGCCTTTGATTAATCTGTTTTCTTTGTTTCATTACTTCGGTTTCCTTTGTTTACAAGAAAAAAGCAGCATCCTTAAGGATGCTGCTTTTCTTTTCCGTTGTTTGAACAGGCTTACCGACGCAAACCAAGCTGGTTGACGATGTTGCGGTAACGGTCAATGTCTCTGGATTTCAAATAGTTCAGCAGAGAACGACGGCGGCCAACCATTTTCAACAGACCGCGGCGAGAATGGAAATCCTTCTGATGAGATTTCAGATGTTCGGTGAGATGAGCGATTTCATAGCTCAAGACAGCGATCTGGACTTCCGGTGAACCGGTGTCGCCTTCATGAGTCTGATACTTGGCAATAATTTCCTGTTTCTTTTCCGTAGACATGGACATAGGATATTTCCTCCTTAATTGATAATCGCCTGAAACCGGGAAGCCGCCGGAGCAGCGGTGCTCTCAGTAACAGGTTGTCTGTTCCTCAGAAGCGGAACAGAGTTATTATACACCATTAAATACGCTTTGGCAAGTGTTTATTTTTCGCTATCCCAGTCAGAGCAGCAAAAATCTCTTCTTCCGGCGTATTTTCTGCGTAGGCCGCGCCAATATAGAGCCGAATTTTCTTCGGTAGAGCAAGGCCATGGTTTTCCAGGCGCAGAAAAGCCTTTCCTTGGATGAAACGAATGCATACGGCAAAGGTTTCTTCTGCCCAGGAAACTCTGCCGCCATAAAGACCGTCCGGCGGTAGTGCTTGCGCCAAAGCAAAACCATATCCACCGCTTTTTTCTACTTTCCCCTCTAAGGTGAGCCAATAGCCTAGCATGGCATTGACGGCCACTATATCTCCAGCAGCCAAATGCCGGCGAATATTGGTGGAAGAGATAGTACCATAAGGACTAGTCACTTCTGGTACCACGGAAACCTGTACCCCATGGGCGGCGCAAATTTCCTTTAGCATTTGCGGATCTCCCTTTCCACCCTTGCCAAAAGAATAATTAAAGCCCACCACTACAGCTTTGACTCCGTAACGCTGCAACAGGATTTTCTCCACAAAGGCTTCTGGCTCCATATCCATCATTTCTTGATCAAAATGGAGTGTAATCATACCGTCCGCAGAAAAACTCCGACGGATCAAATCTTTTTTCACTGCGCCACAGGTAAGTAAAGCGGGCGCTCTGCCTTTAATCAACTGTAAAGGATGAATATCAAAGGTCAGAGCCGCCATGTTGCCGCCTAACTGAGCCCTGAGTCGCGCTGCTTCTTGAAACAACTGTCGGTGCCCCAAATGCAGCCCGTCAAAAGTGCCAGCAGCCAACACCGAAAACTGCCGCAAATCATCAAAAGCGTCCTGCTCCACCAAGACCTTGTCCATTTGCAGCAATCCTTCTTTTTGGTAACCGATGCCCAGTAACTGGCCATCGAACTCCACCCGACAAGGAGAAGAAGGCAAATCCCCAGCAGCCTCCACCGCATTGCCGTGGGCCAAAGCCGGGGCTTGTTCAGCTGAAACAGAATAGACCGGTAAATGGGCCAAAGCTTCTGTCATAGGCTGCACGACCTTGGTCAACTCCTCTGCCGACATGGCCTGCAATTCGGCTAAGGTATATGCTTTTTCCGCTGTGAAATCTCCCACCTGAAGCCGCCGTAAAGAAATCAGACTGGCGCCAGTGCCCAATTCCGCCCCCATATCATGGGCCAAAGAACGGATATAGGCCCCTTGACCACAGGTGACTTCCACCTTAGCTATGGGCTGCTCCCCAGGTTGAAAATCCAACATACGCAAAGCGTAAATCATCACCGGCCGCTTGGGAATCTGCACGGTTTCGCCCCGGCGGGCTTTTTTGTACAGAGCTTCGCCCCCCTGCTTTAATGCAGAAACAGCCGGCGGGGCTTGCATGATTTCTCCCAAATAATGCGGGAAAAGCCCTTCGACCATTTGCCGACAGACAAAAGCTGCATTCTGCCGGCGTAGCACGGCGCCGTCTGCATCATAGCTATCGGTTTCCACGCCAAAGCAAATTTCCGCCACATAGGTCTTTTTCTGTCCCATAATGTATGGGGAGAGCCGGGTAGCTTTTCCTAAGCAAACGGGCAGCACGCCAGAGGCCATAGGGTCTAAAGTACCGCAATGGCCGGCTTTGTTATGGAAAAGACGCTTCACGCCGTTGACAGCATATTGGGAGCTGACACCGGTGGATTTGTCTAAATTGATCACGCCATCCACATTGATCATGCGAACAATTTTCTCGCTTCCTGTAAGACTTTTGGCATCACTTCTGCTAACGTTCCATTTATTTTACAGCCAGAAGCCTGCTTATGCCCGCCACCGCCAAAGGATTTAGCCAACTCATCCACGGCATAAGCCCGCCGCGCTCGGAAACTCATTTTTACATAGCCATGGTATTCTTCAAACATGATGCCCACCTGCACACCGCTTAAGGCTAAAGTGCCGTTGACTACATCGTGGCAATCCCCAGGCGTTGCGCCTACAGCATCCCGCTCCGCTTCGGTCACAAAGGTGTAACAAAGTTTGCCATCGCATTCCACCTGGAAATTGTTATAACAAGCAGCCACCATTTTCATACTAGCATAGCTACGAGATTCAAACAATTTGATGCGGATGATTTCTCGATCCACTTGGGGCATCAGCCAAGCGGCCAAATCCATAGTCCGGGGCGTGGTGTTCAGAAAACGAAAGCAACCTGTATCCCCCACAATACCGGCATATAGGCACATCGCCACATCAGCGGTTGGTAAAATACCAGCTTCGCGTGCTATTGCAGCCACGATTTCCGAGGCAGCGGCGGCTTTTGGCTCCACAACCGCATAATCGCCTTGAAAAGCATTGCTCTGATGATGGTCAATACAATAATACTTTTTGCCCGGCAGCAGTCCTTCCAACCAAGTACCCGTGCGGCGGGCTTCGCCGCAATCCAATAAAAGTACCGCTTCCGCCTGCTGATCCTCTGGGCGTAAGGCCCGCATTTTTTCCAAGCCTGGGAAAAACTGCAAATTTTCCGGCACCGGGTCAGAAAGGATCATGGACCAGTTCTTCTCCTCCC
>CAKRYM010000107.1 GCA_934427095.1 uncultured Bacillota bacterium
TACGGACAGTGATAAAGTTGGGCATTAATTTTCCCTGCTCATCATAAACGGGGAAATAGCGCTGTTGTTCTTTCATGGGCGCCAGCACCAGTTCTTTAGGCAGTTTCAAATATTCCTCAGCAAAGTTCCCAGCCAAAGCAGTAGGATATTCCAGTAAATAAACCACTTCTGTCAGAAGTTCTTCATCCTGATCCACCTTGCCGCCAATGGCCTTAGCCACCGCAGCGATCTGCTCTTCAATCATTTGCCGCCGGCGAACCGGGTCCACAATCACGAAATTCTCTTCCAGCTTAGGCAAATAAGCAGAAGGATCAGTCAGAGAAATGGCGTTGCTGCCCAAGAAACGATGGCCTCTGGTGACACGACCGCTTTCTACCCCAGCATAGCGGAAAGGAATCACATCTTCGCCGAATAAAGCCACTAACCAATGAATGGGGCGGACAAAGCGAGCCTGGTTATCGCCCCAGCGCATGGGCTTGGCGAAAAAGAGTTTACCCGCAATTTGCGGCAGTAAATCAGGCAACAGCTCTGCGGTGGGTTTACCCACCACTTTCTTATGCACGAAAACATAGGGAACGCCTTTTAGCTCCTTTTGGAACAAATCTGCCACTTCCACCCCTTGGCCGCGGCAAAAGCCCAACAAAGCCTTGGTGGGATTCCCCTCGTTATCATAAGCGGCTTTGACTGCCGGCCCTTTCGCCTCGGTTTCCACATCATTGGCCTTGGGAGCAAGGCCTTTCACCATCAAAGTCAACCGCCTGGGCGTGGACATCACCTGCAAAGAAGCATAGGCAAGTCCGTTTTCCTGGAAAGCAGTTGCGGACAACCGCTCTAATTGCCCCATCAAATCCGGCAAAAAGCGGGCAGGAATTTCTTCTGTACCAATTTCCCAGAGGAAATCCCGCGGTTCCGTAGCGGTAATATTCGCTACGGGCAGAGGCTTTTCTTCTTTCGTTGCCTGTCCTTCTTTCAACAAGGGGAAGCCTAGGCGTTCTCTTTCCTCCAAACACGCTTTGGTACAAGCTCTCGCCATGGCGCGTACCCGCAAAATATAGCTTTGACGTTCTGTCACAGAAATGGCAGAGCGGGCGTCCAACAGGTTAAAGCTATGAGAACATTTTAAACAATAATCAAAGGCCGGCTGGGGTAGATTTGCTTCCAGCACCCGCTTACATTCCGCCTCGTACAGATCGAACAGCTTAAACAGCATGTCCGTATCAGCGATTTCAAAATTATAATGGGAATAATCTACCTCATGCTGATGATGAATATCCCGGTACTTCACATCCCCCACCCAGGTGATGTCATAAACGCTGTCCACCTTCTGGATAAAGGTAGCGATGCGTTCCAAGCCATAGGTGATTTCCCCGCAAACCGGGTGGCAATCCACGCCGCCGAATTGCTGGAAATAGGTAAACTGGCTCACTTCCATGCCGTCCAGCCAAACTTCCCAGCCTAAACCCCAAGCGCCCAAGGTAGGGCTTTCCCAGTTATCTTCCACGAAGCGAATATCATGAGCCAAAGGATCAATGCCAATGGCCTGTAAAGACCCAAGGTATAGCTCCTGGATATTTTCTGGCGAGGGTTTCAGGATAACCTGATACTGATAGTAATGCTGCAAACGGTTAGGATTCTCCCCATAACGGCCATCCGTAGGCCGGCGGCAGGGTTCCACATAACAAGCGCGCCAAGGCTCTGGCCCTAGGGCATGCATAGCCGTAGCAGGGTTCATGGTAGCGGCGCCCTTTTCCGTATCATAGGGTTGAACATTGATGCAGCCATTTTTCCCCCAATATTGGTGCAAAGCCTGTATCATTTCCTGAAAATTCATGGTCGTGACCTCTTTTTATCTTCATTTTCCTGTTTTTCGTAAACAAATGCCTATCCATTGATTATATCCCACATTTTGCCTTTCGTCAAACCCTGGGGCTATTTCTTTCCCCAGCGCTCCCCTTTGATTCCCTCAGCCAAAAGGGATAAGGCTTTTGCCTCCACTACGCTGCCTGCTGGCAGCTGTTCGGGCAAATAGACCATAACATATTCATCGCTATGCCCCTTCTGGTAGCAAACGCCGTCGATGATTTCCTCTTCTTCCACGATCACCTGCATAGTTTGGCCCAATTGACGCTGTAAATAGGCTTTTTGCATCTCTTCCCCAGCTAAAGCCAGAGCTGCCGCTCGTTCGGCTTTCACCCGCTGGCTGATCTGCCCTGGGGCCGTGGCGGCCGGTGTTCCTTGCCGGCGGGAATAGGGGAAAACATGCAAAGAAGCAAAGCCGATTTCCTGGCAAAAGGCCAAGCTTTGCGCAAAATCAGCGGGGCTTTCCCCTGGATATCCCACCATCACGTCGCTGGAAAGTGCCAAATCTCCTAATTTTTCTCTAAGCTCCTTCACCAAACGTCGGTAGGTTTCTGTGTCATAATTTCGGCCCATGGCCGCCAATGTCCGGTCGCACCCCGCTTGCAACGGGATATGCAAATGTCGGCAAACTTTTTTCTCCTGCAATGCTTCGATCAATGCCTCGCTAAATTGCAAGGGCTCTACGGAACCCAAACGAAGCCGTACCAAATCCGGCATTTGGCAAAGGGCATGAATCAGCCTAGGCAAAAGATCCTTTTCCCCAAAATCCTGTCCATAGGCGCCAATATGAATCCCGGTCAGTACAATTTCTTTATGGCCCGCTGCCACCAATTTTTCTGCCTCCTGGACCGCTTCGGTAAACGGTAAGCTGCGGACAGGGCCACGCACATAAGGGATGATGCAATAATGACAAAACTGATCGCAGCCGTCTTCAATCTTCAGATATGCCCTAGCTCTAGCCTGTTGGCTTTCTTTAGCGATTTGCTGAAAAACCTGGGCCTTGGAGACATCCCCCACTTGCAACAAAGGCTGTTCCTGCCGAAAAGCATCTACCAACTCCGGCAAATGCACCCGTTCGTCTACTCCAGCCACAATATCCGCCTGCAAAGCCAGGATTTCCTCTGGCGCCCGTTGCGCATAACAACCGCAAACTGCCAAAATGCTGTTGGGATGTTCCTTGCGCAAACGTCGGATCAAATTGCGGGATTTTTTGTCCGCCATTGCCGTTACGGTGCAGGTGTTCACAATGAACAGATCTGCCTCCTCGGTTTCCCCTTGCTGCCAACCTTTGGAAAGGAATAAGGCAGCCAAAGCCGCACCTTCCTCCTGATTCACCTTGCAGCCAAAATTAAAAATATGGAACGTGCCTTTCATCACTTTCTCCTCTTTTGCCCTTCCCTATTCCTGTACCATAGCGCAGGCAAAGGCTACCCAACCATCCTTTTTCCTGGTGGTAACGATAATAAAACCGCTATTCACCAATTGTTGAGCGATTTTGCCGCTGTATTCCTCCAAAATACCGGAACAAATGAAATAGCCGTCCGGGGCCAAGAAACGTCCGGCAATCCCCGCCAAATGGAAAATCACATCCGCGGTAATATTCGCCACCAGGATTTGGGCTTTATTCCGCCGGCATTTCCATTGTAATTTCTCATCCGTCAAAATATCCCCGGTGCTGTAATCATACTGCTCCGGCCGGATTTGATTGAGCTGCAAATGCTCCTGCACTGCCGGGGCGCAAACATCGTCAATATCCACGGCCACGGCTTTTTTCGCCCCCAGCTTTAAGCCAGCAATGCTCAATATACCCGTGCCACAGCCTAAATCCATCACCACATGACCTGGTACAAGGTATTCCTCCATCAGAGTCAAAGCCATAGCAGTAGTGGCATGATCCCCAGTGCCAAAGGCCATCCCCGGGTCAATCACCACGGGAATACGACCGTCCGGCGTTTCTTCCGTAAGCCAATAGGGTTTGATCCAAAGCCGTTTTCCGATGGGAAGCGGAGGGAAAGATTCCTTCCATTTTTCCTGCCAATCCGTATAGGGAATCACTGTACTTTCCAGCAATAAGGGCAAATTTTCCCGCTCCAGCAAGCGTTGCAGCGCCGCGCGGCAATTTTCCGCCTGAGCAGGGTCAGCAAAAAGCGTGCGCAGGGTAACTTGTCCTGTGACAATGTCTTGGCCGTCAAATACCGAAGCATCCCAATCTCCGGCTTCCAAATGCTGACGGATCAGAGCTGGGTCATTCACCTCAATGCCTTCCGCTCCCTGCTCCAACATCACCATGGTACAATACTCCTCCCAAAGGGAAGGTACCGTTACCGTGATCTGGGTATTCTCCTGTTTGGGCGCTGGTTTTTGATATTCTGTCATCCTAAGCCTCCCTTTGCTGTCTCCCGTCAAAAGTTCAACCATATTAATTTGCGCCGAATAAGGAAAATCCTGCTGAAAAGGGCCTTAGAATCCCGAGATAAACAAAGAAAGCGGACGGAAATCCGTCCGCTTTTTGCTATTTAAATACTTTACCGAAAAAGCCCTTACCTTTATTGTCCCCGCCATCATTCTCCAAGGCAGAAAACTTGCGCAACAGCTCTTTCTGCTCACTGCTCAGGCGTGTGGGCGTAACCACCTTAACTCGGACATGCTGATCCCCGCGGCCATATCCTCTAAGCTTGGGGAAACCCCGTCCTCTCAGGCGGAAAGTGGTGCCGGTTTGCGTTCCTTCCGGAATGTCCAGCTCTACCTTACCATCCAAGGTCGGTACCTGAATCTTGGCGCCCAAGGCTGCCTGGGCAAAGCTGATTTGATGTTCCAAAAAGACATTGTCCCCATCCCGACGGAAAATCTTGTGCGGTTTCACAGAGATATAAACATACAAATCCCCAGGGGGGCCGCCATTGACGCCGCCTTCCCCTTCACCCTGCACGCGCAAACGGGAATCCTGATCCACCCCAGCAGGGATGGTCACGTTTAGCTTACGTCTTTTCCTTACGCGACCGCTGCCATGGCAATCGGGACAAGGCTCCTCAATGATGGAGCCGCTGCCGCCGCACTGATTACAGGTACGCACCGTTTGAAACTGGCCAAAGGGCGTGTTCTGATTCACCCGGGTTTTGCCGCTGCCGCCGCATTGTGGGCAGGTTTTCCGTTTGGTACCGGGTTTAGCGCCGCTACCACCACATTTATCGCAGCTATCCATACGGGTGATCTGAATTTCTTTTTCTACGCCTTTGGCTGCTTCCTCAAAGGTAATTTCCACCTCTGTGCGGAGGTCATTCCCCTGTCTAGGTGCATTGGGGTCCATTTGCCTACCGCCAAAGCCGCCGGTAAACATATCAAAAATATCCCCAAAGCCGCCGAAACCACCGAAACCACCGAAACCGCCCTGGCCTCCAAAGCCACCTTGGCCAGCCCCAGCGCTAGGATCATTAAAGCCAAATTGATCATAACGGGCGCGGCTGTTTTCATCAGATAAGACGGAATACGCCTCGCTGACTTCCTTAAACTTTTCTTCCGCAGTTTTGCTATCCGGGTTCAAGTCTGGGTGGTACTGCTTCGCCAATTTTTTATACGCTTTTTTGATCTCTTCTTGACTGGCATCTCTACTGACGCCTAAGACCTCATAATAATCGCGCTTATCAGCCATGTTCCATGTACCCTTTCACAGAGAAACGGCGGCAGGGTATTCCC
>CAKRYM010000108.1 GCA_934427095.1 uncultured Bacillota bacterium
GGTCATGCTAACTTGGTGGGCGGTTTCCACCGAGAGGATTTGCTTATCCTGGGCAAACGACTGAAAGCCGTGCATATCAATGATAACCATGGACAAAAGGATGAGCATCTGCTGCCCTTTTTGGGTACGGTGAATTGGGCTACTGCTATGGCCGCGTTGGCGGAAATCGACTACACGGGGCCCTTGACTTATGAGATACAGGAATACGGTAGGAATTTTCCCAATGCCCATAAGCATTTGGCTGTGACGGAATCTTTGCGGGTGGGAGAAATCTTATGCGCCTTGTACGCACAAGGGAAAACACAAGCATAGATCGGAGAATAGCGGGTTTTCTTTGGGGCTGCCATTGGCAGCCCTTTTTGGTTTATCTAAAAGGGTAAGGCAATCAGTTGTCACCAAAAATTCAGAAGCTGAAAACAGGAAAGACACTTTACAACAGAAAACGCCGATGGTATAATAACTCCGCAAAGGAAGAGAACAGAAAAAAGATCACTATTGCTTTTCTACACCGCCGGCAGCCGTGTGGGAAGGCCTGATTTTTTCTGGGACAACCTTTACAAAAGCAGAACTTTGGGCAAGGCTTATGCCTACTTGAGTTTTGCATGTACAGGCAAAAAAATAGGAAGAAAACGGAAGAAAAAGGAGAACCAAGATGAAAAAGTTGATGATTCTGCTTCTCGCAGTTGCGATGCTGTTTGCTTTCGCAGCTTGCGGTAGCGAAAACGCCCCTGACAACAACAATGGCACCGTTGAAGAAGACGGCGAAACCGCTGGATTGACCCCTGAAACCATTAAGGTTGGTCATGTCCACATCAATGATGAAGCGGAACAGGGCTATTCCACCGCGCACATCAATGGCGTGGTCAATGCTTGCGAAGCGCTGGGCATCCCGGCGGAAAACGTCATTGGTAAGTATAATGTAGCGGAAGATAGCTCTTGCGAAACCGCTTGCCGCGAATTGGCGGAAGCCGGCTGCAACATCATTTTCTGCGACAGCTTTGCCTTTGAAGACTGGATGCTGGAAGTAGCTAAGGATTATCCTGAGATCTACTTCTGCCATGCCACTGGTTATCAGTGCGCTGATTCCGGTCTGGACAATGTGTCCAACTACTTCGGTAATGTGTTTGACGCCCGTTACCTGTCTGGTATCGTTGCTGGCATGACCACTTCCTCTAACAAGCTGGGTTATGTCACCGCTATGCAGCTGCCGGAATGCATCAGCGGCTTTACGGCCTTCTACCTGGGCGCTCTCTCTGTGAACCCTGACGTGACCATGGACGTTATGTATACCAACAGCTGGTATGACCCCACCTTGGAAAACCAGGCTGCTCAGGCTTTGATCGACCGTGGTTGCGATGTGTTGGGCCAGCATGCTGACTCCACTACCACTCAGACTACTGCTGAAGCTGCCGGCGTTTACAGTGTTGGTTATAACCTGGACATGAGCGATGCTGCTCCTAATGCGAACCTCTGCTCCGTGGTTTGGGACTGGACCCCTGTTTATCAGTACTTCATCCAGCAGCAGCTGGACGGCGTTGCTTTTGCGGATATCCCCAGCGATTACTCCGGCACCTTGGCTGACGGCATGGTGGACATCGTTTACAACGAAGACCTGCTGGCCACCTTTGATAACGCTGACGAAATCAAAGAAGCTGTGGAAGCTGCCCGCACTGCCATTAACGCTGGCGAACTCCATGTCTTCAGCGGCCCCCTCACTGACGTAGACGGCAATGTGGTGGTTGAAGAAGGCGATTACTACAATGAATCCGGTGAAGCTTCTGCTCCTTCCTGGAATTACATTATCGAAGGCATCACCGTGGTTGAATAAGCCTAAACTTTGTCAAAAAGCGGTACGGAATTTCCGTACCGCTTTTGTTTTTACCGGGGCTATGCTTGACGGCCTAGAGGAAATGGGCTAAAATAAAGCCGTAAGCCCAAAACCTTGGACTAGGAAAAGGAGCCCCTTGTATGAACGGATATGATGTGGATCAATATGGTATTCCTAAGCCGCCTCGGAGTCTATTGGGACGGAAATTACCCACGGAAGCCACGGCTGTAGACCAGCGTAGCCGCTTGTTTATTTATGTGGGGGATGGGCTCATTACCGTTCTCCTTACCGTAGCGGTTTTGGTGGTATGCCAGTTGTTGGGAAAAGTTACCTTGTCCTTTGGTGGGCTGATTCCTTTGCTTTGCGCCATTTGGATTGGCGTAATTTTCGCCGGCGTTTTGGTGGGGGAACCCAAGGTGCGCAATCACCGACGGGATTTGGCGGAATATTTGGCCTATTCTCATGGGGTGCAAGAAAAAGAAAACGCGGACAAAGAAAGCGCGGAAAAAGAAGAATAGCCTTTTGGCATAAGCAGCTTCCTCCGGTCATAGATTCTGACCGGAGGTGTTTTTATGGGCCCAATGATGATTTTTATTCGTCGCCGCTATCTATTGGTCGCAGGGGGGTTGTTTTTGCTGTTGTTGGCCGGGGGCATCCTTTGGGGTAGCCGGGCGATTTCTGTTTCTGCCGGGGAAAGCCGTTTGGTGCCGGTTTATGGGGTGGATACGCCAGAACAAAAAATCGCTATCAGCTTTGACGCCAGCTGGGGCGCGGAACATACGGAAGAAATCCTGGATGTGTTGGATCAGTACGGGGTAGACGCTACCTTTTTCCTGGTCAATATTTGGCTGGAAGATTATCCGGAAATGGCCAAAATGATCGCGGATAGGGGCTATGAAATCGGCTTACATTCCGCTACCCATAGTCATTTCCCTGAGCTAAGCGAAGAGGAAATCGCCGCAGAATTGGAAAGCAATCACCAGCTGATTTTGGATACCACTGGCTATGACGCCAAAGTGTTCCGTTGTCCCTTTGGGGATTATAATAATACGGTGGTCAGCACCGTTGAGCAGGCAGGCTATACCTGCGTACAGTGGAGTATTGACAGCCTAGATTGGAAGGATTATTCTGCGGACGAGATTTATAACCGAGTGACCAAAGATGCAGAGGCAGGGGATATTGTTCTTTTCCATAATAATGGTCTGCATACCGCAGAAGCATTGCCTGCTATTTTGGAAGCCTACGCTGAGCAGGGGTTGGAGGTCGTTAGTGTATCGGAACTACTTCTGACTGGCAACACGTATACGGATCAGAACGGGATTCAGCATATGGTAAAGGAATGAGCGTTTGCTCTAAAAATTTTTGAAGAAAAGGGAGTTAAATCGCCTTTTCTGGAGATTTGGTAAGGTTGGCTATAGGATTCGCTGTCTTTCCAAAGACAGCGAATTTTTTATGCCAAAAATTCCCTGGCCAAAGCGAAAAAATTTGTCTGTAAAGCAGGAGGTTCTTTGGTCTGGGAGAATAATATTTATTTATTGTTTTTTGATTTTCAGACATTTTTTGATATTTCAGCGATATCATATTGTTGCGGGATGTCGTTTTTTTCGGGGCAATATGATATTTCACAGATGGAATAAATTTTGTTTCGGAGGTTCAAACATGGAGTGTAAGAACGCAAAGGTCAATGAATTTGTGCAGCAATCTGCGGAATTATTGACCCCTGACAATATCGTCTGGATCGACGGTAGTCAGGAACAAATCGACCAGCTGAGAGCCCAGGCCTGCATGACCGGGGAAATGGTCAAGCTGAATCAGGAAAAACTGCCGAGCTGCTACTATCACCGTACTGCGGTGAACGACGTAGCCCGCGTGGAAGCGCGCACCTTTATTTGCAGCCGGGAAAAAGAAAACGCCGGCGCCACCAATAACTGGATGGCCCCAGCTGATGCTTACAAGCTGACGGATGATATTATGCGCGGCGGTATGAGAGGCCGCACCATGTACGTCATTCCCTTTTCTATGGGCGTGGTTGGTTCCCCTTTCTCTAAGGTAGGGATTGAGATCACCGATAGCATTTATGTGGTGCTGAACATGGCCATTATGACCCGGGTTGGGGCTGACGTCCTGGAAGCTTTGGGGGACAGCAATGACTTTGTACGTGGTCAACATGCCAAAGTCATGATCAATGAAGAGGAACGCTACATCCTGCAATTCCCAGAAGATAATACGATCCGTTCCTGCAACAGCGGTTACGGCGGCAACGTCCTCTTAGGCAAGAAATGCTTTGCCTTGCGTATCGCTTCTTACCAGGGCTGGAAAGAAGGCTGGATGGCTGAACATATGCTCATTTTGGGCATTGAAAATCCTCAGGGCGAAACCAAATATATCGCCGCTGCTTTCCCCTCTGCTTGCGGTAAGACCAATTTGGCTATGCTGATTCCGCCGGAAGGCTATCGGAAGAACGGCTACAAGGTTTGGACCGTGGGCGATGACATCGCCTGGATTCGCGTGGGCAAGGACGGCCGTTTCTATGCGCAGAATCCGGAAGCTGGCTTCTTTGGCGTGGCTCCTGGTACCAATAGTAAATCCAACCCCAACGCTCTGGCTTCTACCCGGGAAGGCACCATTTTCACCAATGTGGTAGTGAAACAGGACGGCACTGTATGGTGGGAAGGTCTGGATAAGAATCCCCCTTATGGCGTGAACGATTGGACCGGCGCTCCCTGGAATCCCGATAGTGGCAAGCCCGGTGCGCATCCCAATTCCCGTTTCACTTCCCCGGCTAAGAACTGCCCCTGCATTTCTCCCCATTGGGAAGATCCGGAAGGGGTACCCCTGTCTGCCATTATCTTCGGTGGCCGTCGGGCAAAAACTGCTCCCCTGGTATATCAGTCCAGAGATTGGGAACACGGCGTGTTCGTAGGCTCCATCATGGCTTCGGAAACCACGGCTGCCGCCAGCGGCGCAGTTGGTGTTGTCCGTCGTGACCCCATGGCTATGCTGCCCTTCTGCGGTTATAATATGGGCGATTATTTCCAGCATTGGCTGGATATGGGCAAAAAGACTGATGTAGACAAATTGCCCAAGATCTTCAATGTGAACTGGTTCCGTCTGGATGATGAGGGTCATTTCATCTGGCCTGGGTTTGGTGATAACTTCCGCGTATTGGAATGGATTATCAAACGTTGCGAAGGCAAGGTAGACGCAAAAGAAACCGCTATTGGCTTTATTCCTAATGCGGAAGATATCAATTTGGACGGCTTGGATTACACCATTTGCGAAGGCCATAAATTCGGCCTGGCAGATTTGCAGGGTATCCTGACCGTGGAGAAGGATTACTGGTTGGAAGATGTGGAGAATATCCGCCAGTTCTATGCTAAGATCGGCGAACGTATGCCAAAAGAACTCCTGGACGAATTAGACGCCATGGAAGCACGGCTGAAAGCCTGATTTTCGAAATAAGCAGAAAAGAGGGCTGCTCCGTACCGAGCAACCCTCTTTTTGTAAAAAAGTGTTTTTTCTCCAAAGCGGGAGAATGTTGTCTATTACTCATGTTGTCTATTACTGAGGAAGAGAGGAGCAGCTTAGGCTGCCATACATAGATATGCAGAAAAGACCATTGACCATGTTGATGATATTGGATGGCTGGGGCTTGGGGGAAGATTACCCGGGCAATGCCATTCTGCGGGGAAATGC
>CAKRYM010000109.1 GCA_934427095.1 uncultured Bacillota bacterium
GGCGCTTTAGGTTGGTATGGAAAGTTGGCCGATTGGGCTGGATTTGGCGCCAAACTCCCCATCAGCAGCTTTGGCAACACCTTAACCAAAGGCGCCATGGAGGGAGCTGCCCAAGGGGGCTTTTGGGGCTTATTCAGCGGTATGCTGACACCAGTATCTACCGGGATCACCGCTGCAGTGGTTTGGGGTTTTTTGGTCGCCCTTTTGTTCCGGCCTAAAGCTTAGTCCTTAAGCTCAGGGGAAAAGAACATTGGCTTGTAGATAAAGATAGTATTCTTTGCCGCTAAGTGGTATAATTAACGGGGAGGATTTACCCATGACCATGTATGCGGATGTCATCGTGAATCGTAAAAGCCCTGCTTTGGACAGGGTCTTTACATATACCGTGCCAAGAACATTAGAGGGCCGGATTGCCCTAGGGATGCTGGTTACCGCGCCCTTTAACACCCAGGTGTTGGAAGCAGTGGTGGTACGCCTGCATCAAGAGGAGCCGCAGGGGTTTGAAACCAAGGAATTGTTGGCCCCGGTTTTTGATCAACCCTTGTTTAGCCAGGAATTATTAACCTTAGGGGAATGGGTGGCCACTTATTATCATTGTTCTCGTGTGGCAGCTTTCCAAGCCATGCTGCCGGCTGGCATGCGCTTAACCGGCCAGCCAATTTCCCTCTTTTATCGGGAATATGCGCAGGCTTTGCCGATACCAGCAGGCACAAAATTATCAAAAAAGCGCCGGAGTTTGCTGGACTTTTTGGGTGAAGTGGGAGAAACAGACTTGGGCGCTTTGGCAGCGGCTGGCTTTAGCCGCACTTTCGTCAAAGCCGCGGAAAAGGCGGGCTTGATCCAGCTGGAAAAACGTCGCATCAGTACCACGGAAGAAGAAATTTCTTTGCGCCCTACGGAATTAAGCCCAGCGCAACAAGGGGTTTATGAACATATTTTACAAGAATGGCAAGGCGAGAACCGTCCCTTTTTGTTGCATGGGGTAACGGGCAGCGGCAAAACAGAGATTTATCTGCGCCTAATTGAGCAAATGGCCAAAGCAGGAAAGCAAAGCATTGTCTTGGTGCCGGAAATTGCCCTTTCCACCCAAATGCTGGCTATGTTAACCCAACGGCTTCATTATCCCATGGCTTTGCTGCATAGCGGCTTAAAGCTTACGGAACGCCGGCAAATCTGGCAGGATATTGCCCAAGGCCGTATTCAAGTGGTGGTAGGAGCACGCTCTGCGGTGTTCGCCCCTTTCCCTGCTTTAGGCTTAATCATCATTGACGAGGAACAGGAAAACAGCTACAAACAGGATAGCTCCCCCCGTTTTTCTGCCATTGACGTGGCGTTGCAGCGGGCAAAATTGAGCGGCGCCCATTTGGTGCTGGGCAGCGCCACTCCTTCGGTGGAACGGTATTATTGGGCGGAAAAAGGGGAATTTGCCCTGGGCCTTTTGCCGGAACATTATTATCCCGCACCCTTGCCCGAAATCCGTATTGTGGATATGCGGCAGGAATTGCGCCTAGGCAATCGACTTATGTTTAGCCGCGCTCTGTTGGACGCCTTGGGGCAGACCTTGGCCCAAGGTGGCCAAAGCATTTTGTTTTTGAACCGCAGAGGCTATTACCGCCATTTTGCCTGTCGCGATTGCGGGCACACCATCACTTGTCCCCATTGCGCGGTGCCCATGAGTTATCATGAGGTGGATGGCGGGAAATTGAAGTGCCATTATTGTGATAGGACCCAAGCCCCGCCTCAGGTTTGTCCTGCTTGCGGCTCCAAGCATATTCGGCATTTTGGCGTGGGCACCCAGCGCGTAGAAGATGAATTGCGCCGGCTGTTTCCCACAGCTAGGATTGCCCGACTGGACCGAGACGTGATGGAAAAACGGGGCGAGCATGAGGCAGTGTATGAGAATATGCGCGCCGGGAGGATTGATTTTTTAGTAGGCACCCAAATGGTGGCCAAGGGTTTGGATTTTCCCCGGGTAGAGCTGGCGGCAGTGATTGCCGCGGATACGATGCTGAATTTGCCGGATTGGCGGGCGCCAGAACGCACCTACCAGCTGATTACGCAGCTAGCTGGACGTTGCGGCCGCCGGCATAAGCAGGGTTTGGCCCTGATTCAGACCTATGAGCCGGAAGCTTTCCCTATTGTGGCTGCGGCCAATGGGGATTATCAGCAGTTTTATCAGGCAGAATTATTGCAGCGGGAGCTGCATGGTTATCCGCCCTTTACCCATTTGATCCGCCTTTTGTTTACCGGGGTGGATCAAGGCCAATGTTTGCAGGTGAGTGAAACCTTTGCCCAGCAATTGCGCAACGTGCTTTTGCCGGAGGACGAACTTTGCGGCCCAGCAGACGCGCCTTTGGGGAAAATCCGCGATCACTATCGTCGGCAGGTTTTGCTAAAAACCGCAGATGCAGTTCGCTTGGGCCGGCAGGTGGAATCCGTCTGGGCAGAAATGACTGGGAACGAAAGAAAAGGGAAAAACGTCCTTTTGTCAATCGATGTAGACCCAATGAGTATGATGTAGCCCCTGGCCTGCGCAAAACCAGAGAATAAATTGCAAACCATATCAGAATATGCTATAATACAAATTCAAGATACTGGTAGGAGGAAGAGAAAATGGCTGAGATTCGTACGATTGTTCAAGAAGGCGATCCTCTGTTGCATCAACCTTGTCAGGAAGTTCGCCGTTTTAATGATACACTGCATCAGTTGCTGGACGATATGATGCTGACCATGCATGAAGCCAATGGCTGCGGCTTAGCCGCTCCGCAGGTAGGCATTAGCAAACGGGTCATTGTGGTAGACGATGGGGAAAATCCCCCAGTGGAAATGGTGAACCCCAAAATTATTAAACGCAGCGGCGCTGAGGTGGATGTAGAATATTGCCTTTCTGTGCCAGGGCGGGGCGGAAAGGTGATCCGCTCTACGGAAATTACTATTGAAGCTCAGGATAGAAACGGGGAAAAGTTTTTTACTGAGGTAGAAGGTTTTCCGGCGCGGATTTTCCAGCATGAAATCGATCATTTAGACGGTAAACTTTTTACCGACGTCATGGTAGAAGAAGTCAGAGATTAAGGGGAATTCTGGGGGAGTAGCATGCGTATGATCTATATGGGTAGTCCGGATTTTGCCGTACTGCCTTTGGAAAAATTGGTTCAGGCTGGACATGAAATCGTCGCCATTTTTACGCAGCCCGATAAACCCAGAAACCGGGGAAAGCAGATGCAGCCTACGCCGGTAAAGGCCAAAGGGTTGGAACTGGGCCTTCCCGTTTATGCGCCGGCAAAAATTAACACACCGGAACAGGTGGAGCTGATTCGCTCTCTTCAGCCGGAACTGATTGTGGTGGTGGCGTATGGGAAAATCTTGAAAGAGGAGATTTTCTCCCTGCCTCCTTATGGGACGGTGAATATTCACGCCTCCTTACTGCCAAAATATCGAGGAGCGGCTCCCATTCATTGGGCAGTCATCAATGGGGAAAAGGAATCCGGCGTCACCATTATGTATATTGAAAAAGGGCTGGATAGCGGGGATATGCTCCTCTGGGAAGCTTGTCCCATTGGCCCGGAAGAGGATACTGGCTCCTTGCATGACCGCCTTTCGCAAATGGGCGCTGATTTAATGATAAAAGCCGTGGACCAATTGGCCGCCGGCACGGTGAAGCCCGTACCGCAAGACCATACGGCTTCTACCTATGCGCCACTTTTGACCAAGGAATTAGAACGGATTGATTGGCATATGCCCGCAGAAAAGCTGCATGATTTGATTCGCGGCCTTAGTCCTTGGCCTGGGGCATATACCTTGTACAAAGGGAAGCGGCTGAAAATATACGAAAGCCGCGTCGTGGCGGAAAAGGGAGAACCAGGACAGCTTTTGCACGTGGAAAAAGACGGCTTTGTCGTGGCTTGCGGTGAAGGCGCCTTGCATATTCTCTCCCTGCAACCAGAGGGAAAGAGTCGGATGACAGGAGAGGCTTTTGTCCGTGGTTATCCCATTGCCCAAGGAGAATTTCTAGAATAGAGGGATGAAATGTTTTATTACGACTGGACCATGGTTTTGTTGCTGCCAGGCATCATCATTACCTTGATTGCCCAGATGAAAATCAATTCCACTTATCAAAAATTCAGCAAAGTGGCTTCTCGGGGCGGGGTGCCTGCTTGGCAAGTGGCTAGACGGTTCTTAGACGCTAACGGCCTGCATGAGGTCAGTGTGCAGCGAGTAGCTGGTAATTTGACCGACCATTATGACCCTAGAGATAAAGTGCTCAGACTTTCGGAATCGGTTTATGATAGCACTTCCGTAGCAGCTCTGGGGGTTGCTTGCCATGAATGCGGTCATGCCATCCAAGACAGTGAAGCTTATGGCCCTTTGCGTTTCCGTTCTTTTATGGTGCCTGTGGCAAATCTTGGGGCAAGAGGCTCATGGATTTTGATTATCCTTGGTATGCTTATGGGAATGATGGGCTTGGTGCAAATCGGTATTATCCTATTTTCTGCGGTTGTCGTTTTCCAGCTGGTTACTTTACCGGTGGAATTTAATGCGTCTAACCGGGCTTTGGCTGCCTTGGATAGTGGCGGCTATCTAACGGAAACAGAAATGCCCATGGCCAGAAAAGTCTTGAGCGCTGCTGCCTTAACTTATGTGGCAGCTGCTTTGACCTCCATTTTGCAATTGTTGCGTTTACTGTTGATTTTTAGGAGGCAAGAGTAATGTCCGCACCGGAAAAAGCCATCCCGGCACGGGAGGCTGCCTATTTGGTGCTTAGGCAGGTGGATGGTGAAAATGCCTATGCCAATCTGGCTTTAAAAAAATTTTTGGATCAGCATCCTCTTTCCCCGCAGGATTCTCGTTTGACAGCGGAAATCGTTTACGGTGTAGCTAGAATGCGTAATGCCGTGGATTATCTTTTGGCGGGGTTACTGACCCGGCCCATGTCCCAATTGATGCCGGAAGCCTTGACCATTCTCCGGCTGAGCCTTTATCAGCTCCACTATCTCAGCAAGGCGGAGCCTTATGCGGTGGTGGACGAAGGGGTTAAGCTGGCAAAGAAATATACCAATTTGCCCATTTCCAAATTGGTCAACGGTGTACTGCGGAATGATCTGCGCCGGGGAAAAGAGCAGCGCCTGCCAGGCAAAGACAATATGCGTGCTTATCTCCATACCACATTATCTTATCCCATGTGGTTGGTGGATTTACTGATTTCCCGCTATGGTCCCAAGCAAGCGGAAGCGTTTTGCCATTTCCATAATGAACATCACGGCCTTTGGCTAAGAGTGAATACGTTAAAAAATAATCCGGCAGAATTTTTGCAAGCTTTGGCTGCTGCAGGTATCAGCGGGGAAAAGGCGGGGTTCGCCCCGGAAACCGTGCAGGTTACGGCTGGGGCTAATGCTTTGGTCAAAAGTTCCCTGCTGAAAGAAGGGCTTTGCACGGTACAGGGC
>CAKRYM010000110.1 GCA_934427095.1 uncultured Bacillota bacterium
ACATAAAACCGTTCAAACAAAGAAAGGTTATACATCAAATCCGGGAACAAGCCAGCCAAAACATCGGGCTTAAACACCATCACCCCGCCTAAAGCCAGCTCCAGCACGACGAAAACAATGCCCGCAATGAGCCAGCTTTTGGTTTGCAAGCGGCAGACAATGCCCACCAGCAAAAGCAAAGCCGTAAAGGCCAGGAAAGAAGAGACGGCGCTATCGGAGACATAGCTGCTCAAGGTGCTGATATAATAATTCAGCAGCATGAACAAAAGGCAGAGTACCGCTGCCACCACCTGATTTTCCGTTAAAGAGCTGATGAACATGCCCATGGAAATTAAAGCCGCGCCCAACAGGAAAAAGGCAAACAGCGTGCTATACGCCAAACGCATGGACACTGTGCCGTACAAGCTCAGCATCAGCGGGTACAAAGCCATGACCAAAATGGGGATCAGCAAAGTAGCGCACAAGGCGAAGTATTTCCCCAGCACCACCTTGGTCATGGGAATTGGCAAGGAATACAACAGCTGATCGGTTTTCTGATGGCGTTCCTCAGCAAAAACCCGCATGGTCAGCACGGGAATACCGATCAAATAGACCATGGTCATGCTGCCCAAAGCATATTCAAAATTGGGATAGCCGCCGGACAAGTTGTTAGCCATCACATAGATACCGGCAAAGACCAGCACAAACACAGTAAAGATATAGCCGGTCAAGCCTTTAAAGAGGGATTTGAATTCCCGGGCGAAAATCGCGCTCATTTATTCCGCCTCCTTTTCTTGGACAGCCTGGGCAGATTCTACCGGGGCTTTGCTTTTCTGGGCTTCCTGGGTCAATTCCAGGAAGACATCCTCCAAGGAGGCCTGGGTCTGGGTCATTTCCAAAATGGGCAAATCGCCCTTTGCGCAAGCCCTAAACAGGGCTTCCCGGATATCATGCTCCTCATCATGGGAAACAACCACCTTCAGCTGGCCGTTTTCTCCATTGCGCACCAAAATTTTCTCCTGGGGTGCAAGATCAGCCAAAGCCTGGCGCAGGGCGTTTTCTTCGCCCAACACCGTGAGATTCACCCCATGCACCGAGGAAAAGAGGGTTTCCAAATTTTCCGGGGTATCGCTAGCCACCAATTTCCCGTGGGAAATGATTAAAATATGATCGCAAACAGACTGTACCTCAGGTAAAATATGGCTGCTTAAGAGCACGGTATGTTCATGGCCCAAATCCCGGATCAAGTCACGGATTTCAATGATTTGTTTGGGGTCCAAGCCCACGGTGGGCTCGTCCAAAATAATCAGTTTCGGCGCGCCCAACAAAGCCTGGGCTACGCCAACGCGCTGTTTATACCCCTTGGACAAGTTGCGGCAGAGGCGCTTTTTCATGGGCTCTAAGCGGGTGAACTCCATAACCCGGCGGATTTGGCCGGGGATTTCGCTTTTGGCTACCCCTTTGGCTCTGGCCACGAATTCCAAATATTCCGTGGGCGTCATGTCCATATACAGGGGGGGGAGCTCCGGCAAATAGCCGATGCGTTTTTTGGCCTCTTCTGGCTCGTCAAAAATATCATACCCGTCAATGGTTGCCGTACCGCTGGTCGCAGAAAGGCAGCCGGTGATGATATTCATGGTGGTGGACTTCCCCGCCCCGTTGGGCCCCAGGAAGCCGTAGATCTTCCCTGCTTCAATGGTGCAAGTCAGATCAGAAAGGGCCAGATGATCGCCATATATTTTCGTCAGATGGCTGATTTCTAACAACGCCTATTTCCTCCTTTTTCCTTCTCCTAAAAACCCAGTCATACAGGTTAAATTATAATCTTTTTTGCCCATAAAATCAAGTGAGCGCCTGTTAACCATCACATTTTGTTTTTTTGTTTAACGCCTTTAGCTTGGTTTTCGCAAAACAAACACAGAAAATTCCCATAACGCAAAAGAAAGAAAAACCCCGTTCAGCCCAAAGGCTGAAACGGGGTTTAAGGCAAAACAAGAAGTTATGCTGCCAGGAAGACAGTGGAGAGCCACGGTACGAAGGTGATGATCAACAAACCGATGACAACCGCAGCCATGAAGGGCAGCAAGTATTTGAACATGGATTCCATCTTGATGTGGGCAACAGCAGCGCCAACGAAGAGGTTGCAGCCATAAGGCGGCGTGCAGAGGCCGATAGCCAAGTTGACGCACATGATCACGCCGAAGTGGACCAGGTTCATGTCCAAGCTGGTTGCGACCGGAGCCAAAATGGGGGTCATAATGATAACCGCCGGCACGGTATCCAGGAAGCAGCCCAGGATCAACAGGAACAGGTTGATCAACAACAGAATGACGACTTTGCTGTCGGAAACGCCCAGCAGGAATTCAACCAGCATCGCAGGGATACGTTCGAAGCCCAGGTAGGCGGAGAAGATCTGCGCAGTGCCCAGCAAGAAAGAGGTGATGCCGTTCAAGACCGTAGCATCAACAAAGACCTGGTAGAGGCCCTTGAAGGACAGAGTGCGGTAAACCAGCATGGAAACCAAGATGGAGTAAACAACAGCCACGCCAGCAGCTTCGGTAGGCGTGAAGATACCGGCATAAATACCGCCCAGGATGATGACCGGGGAAAGCAAAGCGAAGAAGCCGCGAACAAAGGACTTCACGATCAGCTTACCACGGTAAGCCAAAACTTTGCCTACGCTCTGACCAGCAACGGGGCTCTGCTGTCTCTGACCAAAACCGTACTTCATGCACATCAAGGTGTTCAGGATGATCAAGCAAACGCCCAGAGCGACACCAGGCAAAATGCCGCCCAAGAACATATCAGAAATGGAAGTACCGGAAGTGGTGCCGTAAAGCACGAAGGAAATGGACGGAGGAATGATGGGGCCAATGATACCGCCGAAGCAGCAGACCGTAGCCGCATAGGGCTTAGGATAACCAGCCTTGTCCATTTCGGGAATCATCATACCGCCGATGGCGGAGCAGGTTGCCATACCGGAACCAGACAGAGCGCCGAAGAACATGCAGGCCAAAATGGACACGCTGCCCAGAGCGCCGCGGAGCCAACCGATCAACGCATTGGCGAAGTCAACGATACGTTCTGCAATGCCGCCCTTGGACATGATGGTACCAGCCAACATGAAGAAAGGAATGGCGATAATGGTGAAGGAGTTAATACCATAGAAGCAATGCTGGCCGACCATGGCCATATTGATGTTGGTGAATGCAGCCATGCAGATGATGGTGGAACCACCGATAGCCCAGCCTACAGGAACACCAATAAAAATCAGAATAAATAAGGATACGAATAAGGTTACGACTGCCATTAGTTCTCTTTTCCTCCCTTCTGGTTTTTGAGCATTTCAAGGTAATCCTCTTTGCTCATAACGCCAGCCAGCTCAGACGGAACAACAATGTCGTCCAAGGACAGGGCGGATTCGCCTTTGACTGCATATTTCAAGGATTTGCTGCAGTCAAAGAGCAGGCGGATGATGTACAACGCGCAGCCAACGGGGATGGACCAATAACCAACCGCATAAGGCACTTTCAGCGTAACATACATAGAACCAGCCATGGTGTTAGAAACAACGATCACATAGTAAGCCACGATAGCAGCAATGGCGATAGTGATCAGGTTAGCAAGAATATTCACTGCATGCGCGACCCGGAAGGGCAGGCGGTCAGTGAGCATGGTGATCTTGATGTGTTCTTTATGGGCTTCACCAACGCTCAGACCGAACCAAGTCAACCAAGCGAACAGCAAGCGGGAGAGCTCATCAGACCAAACCAAAGAGTTATTCAAGACATAACGCCAGATAACACCGATGAATACGTCCAAAACCAAAACAGCAAAAATAAGGACAGAAATTGCTTCTTCTACTTGATTAAATCTCTGTGCAAACTTTTTCAAGCTACGTACCTCCTAACTGCAGGTTTTTTAAAGCGTTGCATACCCTTAGGCAGTTATACAAATTTCAATTTCCTCTTCACATTTTACCACATGATACCCAGGCCTAAGGGCCCGGGTATCATGTGGTTGAGTCACTAAAATAGTTTGATTTTGCCGCGAAATGAAAACTATTCAGTAAACCTCAAAATCAATCGGTTAATCAAACCTGACCGCCGGTAGCGATGAAAGCGTCGATCAATTCAGCGCCGCATTCTTCGCGCATGAAATCGTAAACGGCTTCAGTCAGTTCCACCATCTGAGCGCGGGTTTCTTCCGGAATGTCAGTAATGGTTACACCAGCTGCGATCATTTCAGGTTCATAAACATTGGCTTCAGCGTCCAATTCCAGTTCATGCTGATAAGCATTCAGTTCATGCATGGAATCGGAGATGAACTGCCACTGTTCGTCCGTCAGACTTTCTACCCAGCTATCAGCAACCATGCAAGCATAGGGGCAGTAAGTATGGTAAGTCTTGGTGCCGTAGGGGTTGGGTTCATAGAACTTCTGGTCATAAACGATGCCCATGCTGTGTTCCATGCCGTCAACGGTCTTCTGCTGCAAAGCGGTGTAGAGTTCGCCCCAAGCAACAGGAGTGGGGTTGGCGCCCAAGGTTTCCCAAAGCATCAGGTTCATGTCGTTAGCAGTGCAGCGGATTTTGAAGCCCTTCAGATCGTCCAGGGTTTCGAAGTTACCAGTACCGCTCCACAAATGTTTTGCACCAGCGTACTGCAGGTCATGGCAGGAGTAACCAGTACCTTCCAGTGCTTCGTCATACATTTCGATGCCGCCCAGGTTGTAGGAGCCATTGTACCAGTCTTCATAGCTGGAGTATACGAAAGGCATATCAACCAAAGCGCCAACGGTACCAACGATGTCGCCCATAACGCCCATGCCGGTGAAGTAGTTAGCGGTGCCCAACAGCAGGCCCTTCAACACTTCGGAGTCATCGCCCAAGGTATTGTTGGCGTAGACTTCCAGCACATATTGGCCATCAGTTTCTTCTTCCCATTTCTGCTGCATCCAGTAAGCAGCCTGCAGGGTGGAACGAGATTCAGTATCGGTATTGCAGTAGATCACGGTAACGGGTTCTGCTGCGGTTTCGCCGCCGTTTTCCGTCGTGCCACCTTCATCGGTAGCGCCTTCTTCGCCGCAAGCAGCGAAGCAGACCAGAGCCAAAGCCAGAAGCATCAAAATGGTCAAAAGCTTAAACTGTTTCATTGAAAACTTTCCTCCTTTTCTTCCTTGCGTTGTTCTTTTGTATTGCTAAATTGCGGCAAACTATTTTAGCATACCAATATGTTAGATACAGAGGGACACCCTGCTTTTACACAGAGTTTCCCTCTTGTATCAAAACACCATTTTCTCAGACAACCAATTTCCGAGAGCCTAGTCTATTGAATTGTTAAATCATCAATCAAACCTGACCGCCGGTAGCGATGAAAGCGTCGATCAATTCAGCGCCGCATTCTTCGCGCATGAAATCGTAAAC
>CAKRYM010000111.1 GCA_934427095.1 uncultured Bacillota bacterium
GGAAAAACCTGCGCGGCATGACCAAAAGCACAGATCCCACGACGCTTTGCACCAGATTGTATGCATATGGCTATGGCGAGGGTGTGAACGCGCTAAATATTGCCAACCTTAACGGCGGCAAGCTCTATCTTGATGCAGACACTAAAGACACATATGGTATTATTTCTCGCGTCTGGGTAGATCAGCGATATCAGGACGAAATCAGTCTATATAATGCCGCTGTTGCCCAGCTCAAGGCGTTATCCGTCCCCTATATTAGCTATACGGTAGAAGCTGCACAAAATGATGAGTTGCGAAAATGCCAAGTCGGGGATTATGTCCGCGTCATTGATGAAGAAGATGGAACAAACTTCACTGCGCAGGTGGTGACGATCAGCAAGAAAGATGTCGTTGGGGACAATCGATCGGTAGAGATAACAATTGCCAACAAGCCAAAAGACGTTGCTTCGACGGTATCAGATTTGGCAGACCGAGCAAGGATCAATGAAACTTACGCACAAGGCGCGGTGACGGTGTATACAAAAACTTTTGCTGATAATGCTGACACAGACCACCCAGCAGAAATTATTTTTGACATTCCTTCAAATATTGTCCACATCAATGAAGTGACGCTCAACGCGAAAACGGCTCCTTTCCGTGGATATTCTAAGGCTGTTGAAGGCGGCGGCGAATATTCGGATACCACCGAATCAGGCGGCGGTGAAACCACCACCACCTCTTCTGGCGGCGGCAGCGTTGTAACTTCCGAGGAGGTGATTTTGGAGTCGCGCAATATCAACGCAGATTCCAGTTACACCTCCGGGAGCCAGGTGCATAACCACGGCATTTCCAAAGGAACGCGGCTCGCCGTGGTTAACGGGTTTGGGGATTTTACTATTGTTGATGATGTGGGCTGGACGCCTTCCGGGGCGCATGAACATGAGGCCCATAGTCACGAGGTAGAAATCGATAGCCACCGCCATTCTGTTTCGATTGAGTCGCACACCCATGAAGTGATACTCCCAAACCATACCCATGCCATTGAGTACGGAATTTATGAAGGTAATAAGGCTGGAGCTATGCAGATTTTCGTGGATGATACCGAGGCGGGAATCTTTGAGAATGTGAACAATCTAAATATTGTCCCGTATTTAGGCAAAAATGATGGTGGCACAATAACCAGAGGACAGCACACGGTTACGGTGTATCCGATTGATTATGGCAGCAACGAGCAGCAGCAATCCTATACCACAAGCAGAATTGAACTTGATATCATGATACAGCTTTTCGCAAATTCCAGAGGAGGTGGGCAGTATTGACCATTGAACTAACTACAATGTATGCGGCGCAGCCCAATAGCCCTAGTACAACAATTTCGGGTGCGCTGAACGAATCTACAAGCGCTATCACCGTAGAGAGCGCGGCAGTGTTCACGGAACAGTTGTCGCCGCCATTTCTGGCTACAATTGGTTATGGCACGGCCTATTCTGAGACCGTGCTTGTGACCAGTGTCCAGGGCAACGTGCTGACCGTTACTCGCGGAGTGGATGGTGATGCGGCTGCTTGGGGGTCTGGTACGCCGATTGCTCGGATGATGACGGCGAAAGACCTTAACGATGTTCAGTCAAA
The DNA here is from genome assembly GCA_934427095.1 of uncultured Bacillota bacterium. Lineage (GTDB taxonomy): Bacteria > Bacillota > Dehalobacteriia > UBA4068 > UBA4068 > RGIG3155. The sequence continues at coordinate 1,609 of CAKRYM010000111.1, forward strand.
TATTAACGCGCTAAACACCGGCAAACAAGATCAATTGACCATTGATCCCACTCCCACGCAGAGCAGCGACAACCCTGTCTCATCCGGGGGTACTTATACAGCAATTCAGACAGCGCAGGCGGCAGCTGAAGCGAAGATCCCTTCTCCGGCGTCCTCTGTTCCGGTAATGGATGGTACGGCCTCCGCTGGTTCTTCCGATAATTATGCTCGCGCAGATCATGTCCACCCGTCAGATAGCACCAAGGCTGATGTGAGCGCGATTCCTGCTCCTTCTTCCTCGGCACCGCTTATGGATGGGACGGCATCCGCAGGCGGTTCTAGCAATTATGCCCGTGCAGATCACGTACACCCTTCAGACACAAATAAAGCGAATATAAGTGATGTTCCGTCGCCTAGCTCTTCTGCGCCTGCCATGGATGGGACGGCGTCTGCTGGCGCATCCTCTTTTTATGCCCGTGCAGACCATGTTCACCCAACGGATTCCAGCAGACAGGTGAAAATTACTGCAACAGGGATTTTGCAGGGGAATGGCAATGGTTCCATCTCTGCCGCTGTAGCAGGAACGGATTATGCTCCTCCTTACCAATATAGCACCACGGATTTGACCGCAGGCAGCTCTTCTTTGACTACGGGAACCCTCTATTTTGTTTATGAATAAGGAGGTGTCCCTATGGCAAAGAAGATGTATGTAGGCGTTAATGGCGTTGCGAGGAAAATCACCTCCGCTTATGTTGGCGTGAATAATATAGCGCGGAAAATCACCAAGGGCTATGTTGGCGTAGGTGGTATTGCTCGGCAGTTTTGGCCAGGGGGTGGCGTTGTCTATTACGGTACCGCTACTGCATTAAGTCAAGCGAGACAACGCTTGGCGGCGACAAGCGTTGGAAATTATGGATTGTTCGGTGGCGGGAATGCTTCTTCAACCGCTGTTGATACGGTGGATGCCTATACATTCATTTCATAGCAAAGAAAGGAAGATCTCATGAAAATTATTGAAAAATACACCGGTGAAAAAACATATATGTTTCCCAATGGGGAGATGGCCACTCCGGAAGTAATGTTGCAACACTTCCCTGCGGTATTAGCCTTTGCGCACATTATTGAGACGGATGAAAACGGCGAAGTGGCTTTTGCGGTGCAAAATCTTAGCGCCATGCGCGGGGTGTATGGAATTGATTCTACGTTGAGTGAATCGGAAGCCATTGCCGCTATCCAGAAAATTGTCAATACGCCGCCGGAAGAACCGGCACCTAGCGCAGAAGAAAGAATTGCCGCAGCCTTAGAATATCAGGCCTTAAGCAGTCTGCCAGATGTAACGGAATAAGGAGGACAAACAATGAACTACGATATGATTAAACGTAATTATGATCGCGGCCTCTGGAACAAGCAAATGGTGGCCTTGGCTGTGAAAAAAGGCGTTATCACCAAGGAAGAATATCAAGAGATCGTAGGCGAAGCCTACTAACCATACTAGCATAAGGCGGGAAAACGGATGGCTGATGAAAGATGTATCATTAAACCAGAGCGGGGTTGCATCGGCAAAGCGGCGGAGATTAGGCTAGAACTGCGCATTGAACAATTGGAAAAATGGCAAGAAAGCTCTCGTGAATTCCATGAGAGCTTTTATGATTGGCAGCGCAGTCAAATCGCCCGTGATGCAAAACTAGATGAGCAGCTAAAGGCCATGAACGCCAACCTAGAAAAAGTGGTGGAATACCAGGAAGGCCAGAAGTCTAAACCGGGCAAGCGCTGGGACGCCATTGTGGACAAGGCGATCTGGGCAGTTTTGGCGGCTATTATTGCTTTTGTTCTAGCAAAATTTGGATTATAGGAGGATGAACATGGGTACGGAACAGATTATATCTCTTGTAGTGGCTCTTTTAACCGGTATTGCGGCGGCAATTCCGTTGGCCATGAAACTGGCTCAGTATGTGAAACAAGCCGTACAGGAAAAAAACTGGGGGGCATTGTTGGGGTTGGTGGTTGACCTGATGGAAGAAGCGGAACAAAAATTCGCCGATGGGGCAACCCGTAAAGATTGGGTCATGGCTATGGTGCAGACTTCCGCTGAATATATCAATTATCCCGTGGATGTGGAAGCATTAAGCGTCATGATTGACCGACTGTGCGATATGACCAAAGTCGTGAACTATCAGGAAATTCCTATGCTTGAACCTGAGCAGGAGCAAGAAGAAGAAGTGAAGGTTGGCGGTACGGCATGATGACCGTAAAGAAGCAAAAGAAACGCTGTGAATTTTCCAAACTAATCCTAGGGCTAGTGATGGCCTGTTATTTTTTTGGCGTGGGTTTAGGTGCGGTACTGGTTGCCCGTTCCCCGGAAATGCTGGGGGAATACTTGGCTTTCATCGGCGCGCCGGTGGCGGTGGCCATTGCCTTTTATAGTTGGAAAGCAAAAGCCGAAAACGTGCTGAAATTAAGCCAAACACAGATTGAAAAGCTGGATAAAATTCACGAATAAAACCCCAGCTAGAAGGCCTAAAATTAGCCGTTTTGAGCGACTTTTAGCAAGGGGTTAAGGTGTTTATACTTGTTGATTTTAAGGAAAACAATAAATAAAACAAAAAAGCAACCGTTTTACGGCTGCTTTTCGTTTTCTCTGGACAAAAACGCATCTTTGCAGAAAGATGAATCGTCCCAACGTTCCTTGAAATAGGCGGTATAGAAATCATAGGCTTTCCCTTCGCCGTATTCCATGGATATTGTTTGTTGGCTATCTATTCCATATTGATAGGGGCCGACAAAAACCGTATGGTCTACGAAAAAATAAAATTCTAAGGGGAAACTGTCATAGTAGCGTAAGAAAATATGACCGGTTCCTATTTGATTTATTTTTTGTGTCCATTCCGCTAGTTGCAGGATATCTTCCTTTGTGCTTCCGGGTTTTTTCTTTTCTATGTTGTCTTGGAGGGGCAAGAAACTTGATTCTGGGTTAATGGTTAGGATGCGCATTTGTAGGCCGTTTTTAATGGCCTCTTCTATCTCTTGCTTTTTTGCATGACGGAAAGACCGCAAGCCGAAAGCCATAACATCAATTCTTTTAGACTTTCCTGTAACTTGTTTATCGCATGATTCATTCATGAGTTGGCGGGTTTTGTAGATATGCCTAAGCCCCCATGTTTCAGTAATTTCTTTTTCTTTTTTCCGTTTGAAAAGATAAAGGGACGCGAGGTATCCGACAACAGCGCTGGCAATTAACGAAGCACCGATGCTAACTAGCACCGTACCAACTTCTTGTTGGCTGACCAAAACGCCAACCACAAGAATGATCGCACCAGTTAAACCAATAAATAAGTTTTCCAGCCGTTCGCTTAATTTTTCGGCGAGCCATTCTTCGTTGATGGAAAACATAAGCACCACCTATCATTTGTTTGATAACTTATTTTACCACGGCATTTATATTTTTACCAGGATTTTATCAGAAGAGGGTGATTTTCACGCAAAGACCAGTGAATTATGAACAAACAGATAGCCGCTGGAAAAATATTATGTACTCCAATCATGGAGATAAGAAACAGACCATTGGCACTTCCGGCTGTGGCCCCACTTGTGCGGCTATGGTCATTAGTGAGATGACGGGGAAGAAGGTTTTTCCCACCGAAACCTGCGACTGGGCGGTAAAACATAATTATCGCACCTATGATAATGGCACGGATTTTGCCTACTTTGTGCCACAGCTAAAGGAATACGGGATTACCGCTACATACACCTGGGACAAAGGCAAGGCAGAACAAGCCTTGCGAAACGGGAAAATGGTTATTGGCCGAGCCCTGAA
>CAKRYM010000112.1 GCA_934427095.1 uncultured Bacillota bacterium
TTGCAACACCTGTTCTGGTAAACGCCAGCCTGTGGTCAAGGGCCTCGCCCAAGTTTCCACTTTTTCCTGCAACTTCTGCTGACAAGCGGTTAAAATCAATCTTTCTTTGGCTCTGGTCATGGCCACATAAGCCACGCGCATTTCTTCGGCTAAGGATTGTTGATGCAGAACACCGGCTACTGCTGCATGGGAAATGGTTTTCCGTTTTATGCGGGAACGGCGATTATCATAGCGCATTCCTAAGCCAAAGGAGCGTTCCCAAATGACATCGCCATATTCATCCCGGAAATTGAACTCTCTACAACAATCGGCCAGAAAAACCACGGGGAATTCTAGGCCCTTGCTTTTATGAATGCTCATGACCCGTACCGCGTTGTCGCTGGCAGTACCGAGCCCCTTTCTTTCCTGCTCTGCGCTATCCTCCAACAAACAAAGGAAACGGTATAGCCCCGCGCATTCCCCCTGCTGATAGGCGCAAGCCATGGCATAAAGATTCATCAAATTTTCTTGTCTACGTTCTCCTTCCGGCAAGGCGCCGACCAAATGATACAAGCCCTTATGATCATAGATATCCAGCAATAATTCTGGCAATGGGCTTTCTGCAGCCAAACGGCGCCAAACAGCCAGCTGCTGCAAAAAGGCAGACACCTGAGGATCTTCTTTGGCCAGAAACAAGGCATCAAACAAAAGAATATCCTTATCCAATTTACGAATTTGCAGCAACTTTTCCTCCGTAAAACCAAAGAGGGGGGAACGAAGCGTCGCAGTTAAAGGGATATCCTGCCGAGGATTATCCACAATATTGAGCAAGCTATGGATCAACAACATTTCGCTACTTTGCAGCCATTCCACACCGCCGCCAGCAGAAACCGGAATACCCTGAGCGCGCAATTCTCCCATCAACACAGGCAAGCTGCTTTTCACACTACGCAAAAGAATGGCCATATCTCCAAAGGCATAGCCCTCCTTGCGCAATTCCCCAATCCGCTGAGCAATACATCTCGCTTCCAGCATCAAGGGGGTAATCTCCGGCTCCTTGTTCTCCATCTGGATTAGCCATAATTCCGGCGGTTGGCCTTCTTGGGTCGATCCTGCGGTAAGCATAGCCTTTTGGTCATACTCCACTTCCGCGGTTTCCCTGGACATGATTTGGCGAAATACATGGTTTATCCCGTTGATGATAGAACGGTGGGAGCGGTAATTGTCATTCAAATCAATCCGGCGGCCCTCTGTACCCTGGCCATAGGTATCATATTTAGCCAAAAAGAGCCTGGGTTCCGCCAAACGGAAGCGATAAATACTTTGCTTCACGTCCCCCACGGCAAACAGGCATTTGGCTGCGATTTTCTGAAAGATGGCTTCCTGTACTTCGTTTACATCCTGGTACTCATCTACCAGCACCGCGTCGTAAGCATCCTGCAATTCCTTGGCCGCTTCTTCATTCTGTAACAAGGCTAAGGCCAAATGTTCCATATCATGATAATCCACCCAACCTTTGCGCCGTTTCTCCTGAATAAAACGGTCTCCATAGGCAATAACCGCCTCGACCAATTTTTCTGCCAGCCAGGCCAATGCCTTACGGATTTCCGGCGGCTCAGGGTTGGGCATTTTTTTGCGGCAGCGGTCGATTTCGTCCTTGGCCTGCTGACGCAAATTCTTAAACAAGGCTAAGATATCCGGGTCAAATTCATGTCCCTCAGCATGCCCCGCTTGCAGCTGCTTTTTGCCGCTGGGTAGGCGTGAAAAGGATAAATCCTGTAAAGCGGTGAAATAGGCTTCCCCATCCGTCTGTGCTAGCACCTGCTCAACCTTGTCCTTATCCTCTTGGGCCAGCTGCTGCCAAAGAAGGGGGATATCGCTTTCTAAGCATAATTCCTGGATTTGCCGTATGGTTTCTTTGGCGCCTTGGACTTGTCCTTTCAACCGAGAGAGCAAATACTTTCCCCAAATCGTTTCTGTCCAGGGCGTATCCTCCGTAAAAGCAACGGCGCATTGTCTAAGCCATCCTTCTGGATCAGGCCGGCTTAAGCTATAGGCATACAAATCTTGGAGTAATTTCACCAACTCCCTGTCATCATGTACGCCCCCATAGGCGTCAGCCAATTCCCGTAAGCCGCTTTCTGTATCGGCATACGCGTCTTCCAAAAATTCCTCCATGACCTTACGTTGCAAGGCGGCAATTTCCAAATCAGAAGCCACCTTTACCCCAGCGGGTAACCCCAACCGGTCATAATGCTTTCTCAGCAAACTAAGGCAAAAGGAATGGATGGTCCCGATATCCGCTTGCGGTAATAAAGCCAATTGACAACGATAAGCGAAATCATTTGGCTCCTGGGCGGACATTTCTGCCAGAGCCTGGCCGATACGGCTCCGCATCTCATCTGCAGCAGACTGGGTAAAAGTCAGGATAAGCAGGCGGTCAATGGCGCCTCCTTCCCGCAGGCGTTGGATGACATGCTCCACCAGGACCGTGGTTTTCCCACTGCCTGCCCCAGCGGATACCAGGATATTGCCGCATCGGGCACAAATGGCTTCCTCTTGGGCTGGATTAAAGCGTATCCCCATCTTCCTCCTCCTTTTCTTCCCCACTCAGCGCTGCCAGATTACGGGAAGGCGCAAGCTCCCGGTCAAAACCGCAAACCGCGGCAAAATCGCAATAGGCGCAGGCGTCATGATTTTGATCCCGCAAAGGGGAAACGGAAATTTCTCCGTCCAACAAAGCATTGGCCCCCTGGCAAAGAGAGGCCTCCAGGCTTTGCCTTAACTGTGCTAATTCTTCTTCTGTTGGGGCATAGGGTACGGCCCGAAAACTACCGTCTTTTTTCAAGGCGGCGGTAATGAATTGGCTGTTCCCCGCCAAGCCGGGGTCTGCCAATTCCACCCCGTCCTGATCCGCAACAGTTAAGCCTTGTAGCTTCAACCCAGGCGCTTCTGGCTCGGTTCCTTCTTCCAGCAGTAAATCATCCCGCACATAAGCATAATACATCCCTGCAGCATGGGGGGAAGCAGCGTGAAAGAAATCAGCGTTGGCCAAAACTACTTCCAAATACAACAAAAGCTGTACCTTAAGTCCGGCCATGATTTCCTCTGGTTTGCATTTGGGTTGGCCGGTTTTATAATCCACAATGCGAAAATAACTTCCTTTGTCAGACTGAGCCATATCTACCCGGTCAATCTGCCCGGACAAGATCAGTTCCCGGTCATTGCCTAAGGGGATATGGAAAGCAGGCAGGCTTTTCCCTGTTTCGCCACCAAAGGAAAGCTCAAAGGCCACGGGAACAAAATGGCTGTGGCGCACATGTTCCGCCATGACCAAAACCGCTCCCACCAAGGTTTCCCGCATCCGGCTACGCAAATAAGCATATCTAGCGCTACTGGTTAATATCCCAGCTAAGAATGTTTCCAACTCCTGATCTAAAGCCCAGTCCACCAAAGCTTCTGCTTGAGGTCTATCCATTTGCTGCCAAGAAGCAGGATTTTGCGCCACTTTTTCTCCTACAGCCTTCAATACATGATGATACAGGTCGCCTCTGTCCGCCGGGCGTATGGTATATTCCGGCCGGGGCTTAAGCTTCAACCCATAACCAGCGAAATAAGAAAAGGGGCAAAGGCGGAATCTTTCCAAACGGGAAACACTGCCATACAGCTTACCATGATAAAGTTCCTCCAGCAGACGGGGGGAAAGAGGCCTAGTACGGGGCTGATAAGTTAGCCCGGTGGTTAATTCCCGAAAAAGCGTTTCTCGTTCCGGCAGCTCGCGCTCATGGTTAATCACCGCCTGCCAAATAGGATCCTTACTTCCCTTGCGCAATTCCACCCCGGCTTTTGCCAATTCCCCAGACCCACCGGTCAACAAAGCGTAGGTAATGGCGGGGTTTTCCTGCGCAAGCCCAGGAAAAAGCCCCTTAACCCGGCGCAGCAAAGGCGAGGGAGACATGGACTTTCCTTCCTCATCCACCGTCAAATAACTGAGATACAATTTTCCCCCAGTCCTACTTAAGGCCACATAGCAAAGATAATTTTCCTGAAATTGCAAGGTCAAGGTATCTGCCGCAGTATGTACCCCCTGCTTAGCCAACATTTGCCGGTCATAATCCCTAAGTAATCCGTCTTGCTCTGCTCGTTTAGGCAATATGCCTTCATTCAACCCCAGCAGGAAAACAGCCTTCAGCTCCGGGGTACGGCTACGCTCCAAGGCAGAAAGGAACACCTGATCCCGGCCTGGCGGTATGGTAGAAATAGTGAGTCCCGCAAAGGCGGATTCCAACAGGGCCATAAGTTCCCGGCTGGGATATACCTTCTCCCCTAAGAGCAGAACCGCCTCGTTCAACATGGCGTCCAAGCGATCCCAGGCCTGACGGTGCCACTCTGCCTGTTCCCCATCGCCGCTGTCTAAGGCTTGTTGCAATAGGGCGTCCAATCGTTCCGGCACATGCGTCTGCTGCAATAATTCCTTTAGCAAAGTGCAAAAGGTTTCTGCTGAGGCCCCTTCGCCTAAGGCTGCACAAAAATCCATCACCGCCCCCATGCCTTTTTGCCGGATTTCCTCCATTTCTTGGGCTAATTCCGGCGTTTCATTAGGCAAAAGCTTTACCTGCCAAGGCCCGCCCTGCCATTGCCAAAAACGAAAACCATGGGCAAGGGCGTAATTCTCCAACCGGTCTGCTTCTTGCCCATAAATGGGGGAAAGGGGATTTTTCAAATAACGGAAAACATGCCGATGATAAGGTTTTTCCGCCCAGATTTCCAATAAAGCGCGAACCATATCCACCAAACAATGGCTCAGCAACGGTTTGCGGCTATCCTGGAAAAAGGGGATATTCATGGACGTAAAAACCACCGGCAACAAATCTGCGTATGGCGCCGGGTCGCGCAAAATAATACTGATATCTCGATAATGAAGGCCTTCCTCTCGTACCAGCCTTTGGATTTCCCGGCCGGCTTGTTCCAGTTCTGCCAGACGGCCGGCAGCTGTCCAAAGGCGAATGCTTTGGGGCTTTCCCTGTTGTGGCAGGACCTTTTGCCCGGCTACGCTTCTTTCCAGCAAAGCCAATTCCTTATTTTGGGCAAAGCGTCCTTGTTCTCCAGTCAAAAGGAGCGGTTCTTCCACAGGCAATTTGGCTTGTCTTATCCATTCCATTAAGCGGCTGTATTCCCGCCAAGCAGGATAAAAGGGATCATCCGCTGGTACCGGCCGCTCTAAAGCCGCAGGATCCAAGGGCAAGGTAATTTCCACTCTTAGGCAATGGGACAGCATGGCCATGACCACCTGACGTTCCGCAGGGATGAAGTCGCAATAACCGTCAATATAAATTTCCGCATCCTTCAGCCAGCCGGCTTCCACC
>CAKRYM010000113.1 GCA_934427095.1 uncultured Bacillota bacterium
ACATTAAGGTCTATGACTAAGTTCTGATAGAGGCTAGTGAAACTACCGGAAATAGATTTTTCATAAGAAGCGGCGGGTGCTGGGGTGATTTGAATATGCTTTTCCGCCCCATTGGAATTTAGGAATTCTCGGGAAATGTCCACGATATTTTTCCCATTCCAATGCATGGTCAGGCGTTTTTCTGCTTTCACCTTGGCCACTACCGTGGCTTCCAGGTTTTCTTTGGCAGCCAGATTGCAGAAATGCTCCACGTCCTCAGGGGCAACCACCACAGCCATTCTTTCCTGGGATTCGCTGATGGCAAGTTCTGTGCCGTCTAAGCCTTCGTATTTTTTGGGAACCGCGTTTAAGTCGATTTCCAATCCATCTGCCAATTCCCCAATGGCAACGGAAACCCCGCCGGCGCCAAAGTCATTGCAGCGCTTAATCAGTCGGGCCGCTTCCCCATTACGGAATAACCGCTGTAATTTCCGTTCTTCGGGGGCATTACCCTTTTGCACCTCTGCGCCACAACTTTCCAAAGAGGAAAGATTATGGGATTTGGAAGAGCCAGTAGCGCCGCCGCAACCATCCCGGCCGGTTTTGCCGCCCAGGAGAATGACAATATCCCCAGGTGCAGGTACTTCCCGCCGGACGTTTTCTGCGGGGGTGGCGGCGATGACCGCACCGATTTCCATACGTTTGGCCGCATAGCCAGGATGATACAATTCATCGACTAAGCCAGTGGCCAGGCCGATCTGGTTACCGTAAGAGGAGTATCCGGCCGCAGCAGTGGTCACAATTTTCTTTTGCGGCAGTTTCCCTGGCATGGTTTCGCTTAAGGGTTTCAGTGGATCCGCTGCCCCGGTGATACGCATCGCCGCATAAACATAGGAACGGCCGGAAAGGGGATCGCGGATGGCCCCACCAATGCAGGTAGCTGCGCCGCCGAAAGGTTCAATTTCCGTGGGGTGATTATGGGTTTCATTCTTGAACAGCAGCAACCAAGGCTCTGAACCTTCTTCGGTTTCTACCTGGATTTTTACGGTGCAGGCATTGATTTCTTCTGATTCGTCTAGTTTATCCAAGCGCCCCGTTTGTTTTAAGTAACGGGTGGCAATGGTAGCGATATCCATCAGATTGACGGGTTTGGTACGGCCAATTTCTTTCCGGACCGCCAGGTATTCTTCATAAGTCTGTTGCAATAAGGGATCTTGGAATTCTACCTTGTCAATGGTGGTCAGGAAGGTCGTATGCCGGCAATGATCAGACCAATAGGTATCGATCATCTTAATTTCCGTAATGGTAGGATCTCGTTGCTCCGTGCGAAAATAGGCCTGGCAAAACCGGAGATCATCCATATCCATGGCCAAGCCTTTTTCCTTCAGAAAAGCGGCTAAGGCCCCATCATCCATCTGACAAAAGCCTTCCACCGTTTGTACGGTTGTGGGAATGTCATATTGGGTTTGCAAAGTAGCCGGTTTCTCCAGGGAAGCTTCTCGGGCTTCCACTGGGTTGATGACATATTTTTTGATTTGGGCAATTTCTGCTGGGGTGAGATTCCCTTGTAGCAGATAAACTTTGGCTGTACGAACCAAAGGCCGATTGCCACAGGAAATGATTTGGATACACTGGGCTGCGGAATCCGCCCGCTGATCGAATTGCCCTGGCAAATATTCTACGGCAAAAGCGGTGTAGCCTGTGGTATCCAGCTCTTCTTCTACGATGTCGTCTAACTGGGGTTCGGAAAACACGGTACGCTGTACTTGTTTGTATAGGTCAGCGTCAATATTCTCCACATCATACCGGTTCAGGATACGCGTTTTGGTTAAAGCGGTGATCCCCAGCATGGTGCGGATATCATTGGTAAAGGCTTCCGCCTCGTTGGCCAGATGTGGTTTTTTTTCTACAAATATTCTGTATACCATGGTTACGCTCCTTATGCTTTGGCTTGAAGAGCCCGTTGTCCAATATCTTTACGATAAAAAGCGTTTGCAAAAGAAACTTGTTCAGTCAAAAGATAGGCCTGGTCGATCGCTTCTTGCAAAGTATCTGCTGTCGCAGTTACGCCCAGCACCCGTCCCCCTCCGGTCAGTAGCTGGCCATCTTTTTCCTTAGCGCCCGCAATATAGATTTGTCCGTTTGCTGGCAGCTCAGGCAGTTGCATGGGGAAGCCTGTTTCATATTTGGTGGGGTAACCTTCCGACGCCATAATCACGCAGCAGGCGGACTTGTCCGCAAAACGGACTTCCGTTTCTGCCAGGGTGCCGTTGGTTACCGCTTGCATAATGGTGAGCAAATCGCTTTCCAGCAAGGGCAGCACCACCTGGGTTTCTGGGTCGCCGAAACGACAGTTATATTCAATGACCTTGGGGCCGTTTTCCGTTAGCATCAAGCCGAAATACAGACAACCGCGGAACGGTCTACCTTCGGCGTTCATGGCTGCAATGGTGGGGAGGAAGATTTCCTGCATGCAGCGGGCGGCAACCTCTTTCGTATAATAGGGGTTAGGGGCAACGGTGCCCATACCGCCGGTATTGGGACCAATGTCCCCGTCAAAGGCGCGTTTATGATCCATGGATGAAACCATAGGTATGATGGTTTTGCCATCGGTAAAGGCCAGCACAGAAACTTCAGGTCCCTTAAGGAATTCCTCGATGACGATGTTAGCGCCACTGGCGCCGAATATCTTTTCCACCATCATGGCGTCTACTGCTTCTTCCGCCTGTTGACGGTTCTCCGCAATGATAACGCCTTTGCCTAAGGCTAAGCCATCGGCCTTGACCACCAGGGGATAGCTGGCCTTAGCTAGATAAGCCATTGCCGCCTCTTTATGATCGAAAACCTGGTAATCTCCGGTAGGAATACCGTATTTTTTCATCAGTTCCTTTGCAAAAATTTTGCTTCCCTCGATCTGAGCTGCTTTGGCATCTGGCCCAAAGCAGGGGATACCCACAGCGTTCAAGGCATCCACTGCCCCCAGTACCAAAGGGTCGTCCGGGGTTACTACCGCATAATCGATGTGATTCTCCTGCGCAAATTGCACAATAGCGGGAATATCCTTTGCCCCAATGGGGATGCAGGTAGCTTCTTGCGCCATACCAGCATTGCCCGGTAAAGCAAAAATTTCTTTGACCGTTGGATTTTTCCTTAGTTTGCGGATAATGGCGTGCTCACGGCCGCCGCCGCCCACAACCAAAATATTCATGGCTTCCGCCTCCCTGATTAATGATGGAACAAGCGCATGCCGGTAAAGGCCAAGACAATGCCGTATTTGTTGCAGCATTCAATGACCACGTCATCCCGGATAGAGCCACCGGGTTCCGCAATGTAAGAAACGCCGCTCAATTTGGCCCTTTCGATGTTGTCGTCAAAGGGGAAGAAGGCATCAGAACCCAAAGAAACGCCGCTGATGGTAGCTAGGTAAGCTTTCTTTTCCTCTGCGGTCAGGGGTTCGGGCCGTTCCGTAAAGAATTTCTGCCAAATGCCCTCTGCACAAACGTCCTCTTCATTTTGATTGATATAGCCGTCGATCACATTGTCCCGGTCTGGCCGCCCCATTTTGGGCAGGAAGGGGAGATTCAATACTTTATCATACTGTCTGAGCTGCCAGGTATCGGCTTTGCTACCGGCTAATCTCGTGCAGTGAATACGGGATTGTTGTCCAGCGCCGACACCGATGGCTTGTCCGTCTACCGCATAGCAAACAGAGTTCGACTGGGTATATTTTAAGGTAATCAGCGCGACGATTAAGTCTCGTTTGGCTGCATCCGGCAGGTTTTTGTTTTCAGAAACCAGGTTATTGAGCAGCTCTTCATTAATTTTAAAATTATTGCGGCCCTGCTGGAAGGTAATACCGAACACATGCTTGCGCTCTTCTTCCTTCGGTACGTAATTGGGGTCGATCTGGACAACGTTATACGCACCTTTGCGCTTGGCTTTGAGGATTTCCAGGGCTTCTGGCTCATAGCCAGGAGCAATGACGCCGTCGGAAACTTCCCGTTTGATCATTTTGGCGGTAGTAACATCACAGACGTCAGACAGCGCTACCCAATCCCCATAAGAGCACATCCGATCCGTGCCTCTGGCCCGGGCATAAGCGCAGGCCAAGGGGGATTCGTCTAAGCCTTCCACATCCTGAACAAAGCAAGCCCGTTTCAGTTTATCGGAAAGTGGCAGGCCAATTGCAGCGGAAGTGGGACTAACATGCTTAAAAGAGGTAGCCGCAGGCATACCTAAGGCTTCCTTCAGCTCTTTCACCAACTGCCAAGAGTTAAAGGCATCTAAGAAATTGATATAGCCAGGACGGCCGGACAAAATTTGTACAGGTAAATCGCTGCCGTCATCCATAAAAATTTTGGCAGGCTTCTGATTGGGATTGCAGCCGTATTTCAGTTCAAATTCTTTCATGGGTTTGCTCCTTTCTTATACGTGGAGTTCAGAATGAATTTCATGGTAATATTTGGTCAAGATCGGTTTCGCCACTTCAGCCAGGAATTCTTCCACCTGGGAAATAGATCTGCCGATATATTTGGCCGGGTCTAACTCGGCCTGAATTTCTGCCAAGGTCATGGGGAAAGCCGGGTCATCGGCGATCCGTTGAATTAGATCGTTGGCGCCCCCTTCCAGTTTCACTTTGGCAGCGGCGGCATGGGAATGAACGCGCAGCTGTTCATGGAGATCCTGCCGATTGCCGCCCCGTTTGACAGATTCCATCATGATGTTTTCCGTGGCCATAAAGGGCAGTTTTTCCATAACCCGACGGTTAATCACCTTTTCATAGACCACCAACCCTTCGGTAACATTCATATAAATGTTCAGGATAGAATCCACGGCTAAGAAAGCTTCGGCTACGCTGATCCGCTTATTGGCGCTATCATCCAAGGTCCGTTCAAACCATTGTGTGCCTGCGGTCATGGCCGGATTCAAGGCGTCAATAATGACATAGCGGGCCAAGGCGCAAATCCGTTCGCTGCGCATGGGATTGCGCTTATAAGGCATGGCCGAGGAACCGATTTGATTCTTTTCAAAGGGTTCTTCCATTTCCTCAAAGGATTGCAAGATGCGCATATCATTGGCAAATTTGAAGGCGCTCTGGGCAAAGCCGGACAAGACGTTCAGGAAAAAGGCGTCCACTTTGCGGGAATAAGTTTGACCGGAAACCGGTACGCAGCGATCAAAGCCCATTTCTTGTGCGATCAGGGTTTCCATGGTCTTGATTTTTTCTTCGTCTCCGGCAAACAACTCCATGAAGCTGGCTTGCGTACCGGTGGTACCTTTGGAGCCCAGCAGCTGCAACCGATCCATTTGCCAGACCAAGTTTTCTATTTCTTGAATCAGC
>CAKRYM010000114.1 GCA_934427095.1 uncultured Bacillota bacterium
GATAATGCTTTCCGTATCCACACATTCCGTTAAGGCGATATATGCGCCCAACATGACAATATTTGCTACTTTTGCAGACCCCAGCTCCATGGCGATCTCATTGCAATGCACATAATATACATCAATATCCGTGCGATGTGCTTTGCGGTCAATAATAGAGCTATTAATGAACAGCTTGCCGCCAGGTATCAGGGTATCCTCAAATTTATCCAGTGAAGGCCGGTTCATGACAATGAGGGAAGTGGGATGGTCAATAATGGGCGAAGCAATCGGCTGATCAGAAATGGTCACCGAGCAGTTGGCCGTACCACCGCGCATTTCCGGGCCATAAGAAGGCAGCCAGGATACCTGACGATTCTCATCCAGCGCTGCTTGAGCCAACAGCTGCCCCATGAGCAAAACGCCTTGCCCGCCAAAACCGGCAAAAATATCTCTTTCTAACATAGGGACGCCTCCTTATTTCTCTTTGAATAAACCCAGCGGATAATAGGGGATCATGTTCTCTTCCAGCCAGGTCATGGATTCAACGGGAGAAAGACCCCAGTTGGTGGGGCAAGTGGAAAGAACCTCGACCAAAGAGAAGCCCTTCCCTTCCAGCTGGCATTCAAAGGCCTTACGAATGGCCTTTTTCGTCTTAATAATGTTAGCGGTATTGTTCACTGCCGTGCGTTCAATATAAGCCGCCCCAGAAATCGTGGAAAGCATCTCCGCAATACGGATGGGTTCACCGCAATGATTGGGGTCACGCCCTTGCTGGCAGGTAGTGGTTTTCTGTCCCACCAAGGTAGTAGGCGCCATCTGGCCACCGGTCATACCATAAATGGCATTATTAATGAAAATGGTGGTAATCTTTTCACCGCGATGTGCAGCCTGCACGATTTCCGCAGTACCGATAGAAGCCAGATCCCCATCGCCCTGATAGGTAAAAACGACAGAATCCGGACGGCACCGCTTAATCCCAGTTCCCACTGCCGGAGCACGGCCATGGGCAGCTTCCATCATATCACAATTGAAATAGTTATAAGCAAAAACGGCGCAACCTACTGGTGCAATCCCTACGCTACGATCCAACACGCCCAATTCTTCCAGGACTTCTGCCACCAAACGATGGACAATACCGTGACCGCAGCCAGGGCAATAATGGAATTCCGCATCAGTCAAGCCCTTGGTACGCTGAAAAATAGTAGTCATTCCTTATCCCTCCTTTACCAGCTGCTTCACAAAGTCCATAATCTCATCAGCCGTTGCGAACTGACTGCCGGGATGGCCCAGGAACAAGACGTCTTTGGCACCGTTAACAGCCAATCTAACGTCTTCCACCATTTGACCGGCGCTGATCTCTACGGTAACGACCTTCTTCACAGAAGGCTGCACCACAACTTCATGTAAGGCAGCACTGGGGAAAGGCCAGAGGCTAATCGGCCGGAACATCCCTACCTTATACCCCTGGGCGTTTAACTCATCAATAGCCGCCCGGCAAACCCGAGAAATGGTGCCGTAAGCCGTAATGATAATCTCAGCGCCTTCGGTCTGATACGTTTCATAACGGATTTCGTTCTTTTCAATCTCACGGTACCGGCTCTGAAGGCGTTCGTGTAAGGCTTCCAATTCCCCATCATTAATGTACAAAGAATTAATAACGGCCCGCGGTTTGCCGCAACCTTCATGCCAACCTAAAGCAGCCCACGGCTTATCCACATGAATCTCCTCGTCCGACTTGAATTCCGGCATTTCTACCGGCTCCATCATCTGGCCGATCAAGCCGTCTGCGAGGATCAATACAGTATTGCGATAACGATCGGCAATTTCAAAGGCATCATACATAATATCCACGGTTTCCTGAATGGAAGCGGGGCCAAAGACGATTTGGTGATAGTCCCCGTGGCCGCCGCCCTTGGTGGATTGGAAATAATCCCCCTGGGAAGCCTGAATACCGCCGATACCAGGGCCGCCACGCATCACATTCACCACCACGCAAGGAAGTTCTGCCCCAGCAATGGTGGAAAGACCTTCTTGTTTCAAGCTAATGCCAGGGCTGGAGCTAGAGGTCATAACACGAGCGCCAGCGCCCGCTGCGCCATAAACCATATTGGAAGCAGCGACCTCAGATTCCGCCTGCAAGAAAACGCCGCCCACTTCAGGCAAACGTACAGACATATATTCAGGAATATCATTCTGCGGAGTAATCGGATAACCGAAGAAATAACGACAACCACCGCGGATTGCAGCTTCCGCAATGGCTTCGCAGCCTTTCATCAGATGTCTGGCCATAAAAAATTGACCTCCTTATTTATTTTTCGATTTCAATGCAAACATCAGGGCAAGTACGAGCGCAGCTCATGCAGGCAATGCAGGATTCCATATCTTGGATTTCTGCAGGCTGATAGCCCTTAGAATTCAGCTCTGTTTCGGATAAAGCCAAGATCCCTTTGGGGCAAGCTCGTACGCACAGGCCGCAACCCTTACATTTTTCCGTGTAAATCTTTAATACAGCCATTTGATACACCTCCGTATCTACGTCATCAAACTTCAAAACAAACTTTCATCATCAAAATCGATAAAAAAAGATAAAAATAATTTCTCTTTCTTAAACAGCGTATTTCATACGCCGTATTTGGTAAAGCGATCCCAATCCCGATGCATCATGGTGTGAATTTCCAAGGGCTCGCCGATATATTTTGGATCAAAGCCCCGTTCTTTGCTCAAAGCCAGGAAGCCTTGGAGCACGTTAGGCTCGCCTGAAGTATATTTCACCGGAAGACCACTACGCTCCGCAACCTCACGAATAATGGGATAGCCGAAAGCCAAATCCTCTGGGGTTGTTTCATAAGACATATTGCTGTTATGAATCAAACCAGTAACCTGTAAGCGGGCAGCGTCGCTAATAGCGGAGATATGCCCAAGAATACGTTCAGCCGTAGCAGAAAGCGGACGATGCACATTCACCACCAACCAAACTTCCAACAAATCCGGCCGAATACTGCTGAAATATTGTTTATATTGGCCCATGGCTCTTGCCCCCACGTTGTCGCCGCCTACATCAAAAATGGCAACGCCACCATTATCCACAAAGGCGGAATAGATGCGCGGGTCAATGGTAATGATTTCCACATTGCTCATGGCGTAACGGGGCGTAATCAATTCTATCCCCGCTTGTTTCATAGCCAAAGCCCGTTCAGAAGCACGAAAATAGGGGTTGATGATATCCAAATCCACTAGGGTAGTTTTTTTCCCTGCCGCAGCAAAACGCTTAGAAAAATCTAAAGCCAGTTCTGTTTTACCACTACCAAAATTTCCCAAAAAGACAAAAAAACGTTTTTCAGCCAAGGAATCACCACCACTTGCATATTAGTCTTTATTATAATACTGTGGACAAAATTTGTCACGCATTATTTTTGCGCAAAATACAGTTTCTTGCAAAATCTTCCAGCATAACCCCTACTGATCAACAAGGATTACGCTCCATTTTACGATCTTTCCATCAGCTTATCCCTGCTGTTTACTTCTTTTCTTACTAGCAGCAAAGCTTGATAAAATATACAAAAAGGCGGGACTTTTGCCCCGCCTTTTCTGGTAAACCATTAATCATCGATTCCCTTCGCCGTTGCCGTATCAAAAATTTTCTCTACCGCAGCAGAAGGAGCCGGCGTAAGCAAAGTTACACACACAGCCACCAACAAGCCGGCAAGGAAACCGGGCAAAATCTCATAAATATTTGTATTATAAATGATTGCTGGTGCCATCGTTGAGGTGAACAGGAGCAACCAAGCAATATCCACTACCGCACCGGCAATAATCCCCGCCAAGGCACCGGCAAAATTCAACCGCTTCCAGAACAAGGAAAGAATCATTACCGGACCAAAAGCCGAACCAAAGAGACCCCAGGCATTTTCCACCATGTTCATGATATCGCTAGCCCATTCACCGCCGCTGATTGCGATCAAAAAAGCAACCAAAGCAACGATGGCAACGACAATGCGGCCAACCCACATCACTTCCTTATCCCCTGCTTTATTTTTCCGCAGTAAGGGTTTATACAAATCGCTAGTAAAGGCAGAGGACGCCACCAACAACTGAGAATCTGCCGTGCTCATGGAAGCAGCCACAATGGCAGCTAGCAAAATACCGGTAATCACGCCAGGGAACAAATCTTGCACAATCTTAATATAAACCAGCGTCCGATCATCCGGCACAATCAGTTGAGCCAAAGAAGATCCATCAGACAGCAGCCATGTACGGCCTAAGTAAGCAATCACCACAGCAGAACCCAAAGAGAGCACCAACCAGACAATGGCCACCACAGAGGATTTTCTTACCATAGAAGGTTTCTCAATCGCCATAAACCGGACCAAAATATGGGGCATGCCAAAATAACCAAGCCCCCAGGCCAACCCGGTTACAACATCGGTCCATTTTGCACTGAACAAATTCTGTTCAAACACTGCATCATGAATTGGGGCGTACAGCGCAGGATCAAAACGACCAATGGTTTTCATTACAATCGGCACAGACAGTAAAGCGATAAGCATAAGCAGCCCTTGGAAAAAGTCCGTCCAGCAAACTGCTTTATAACCACCCAAAAACGTATAGAGCAAAACAATGACAGCAAAAATCACAATAGCCAAGGTGGGGTCTAACCCCGGTAAAATAGTGGTCAGCACAGCTTGCCCAGCCACAAAGGCAGAAGCTACATAAATCGTAAAAGCAATCAGGAAAACAATGGCGCAAACAATTTTCAGCGCCGGATTGGTGGTGGCAAAACGACTGGTAAGATATTGCGGCAAGGTAATGGAATCTGCCGAGGCTTTGGAAAAACGACGCAAGCGAGAAGCAATAAAAATCCAGTTAGCCGCAGTACCTAAAGCCAACCCAACGGCAATCCAAACTTGACCCATGCCCCAAGCGATAATGCTGCCAGGCAATCCCATTAATAACCAAGCGCTCATGTCAGAGGCTTGCGCACTCATCGCCGTAACCCAGGGACCCATGGATCGGCCGCCTAAAAAATACTCCTTGTCCCCTTTCCCATTGGAATGGAGGAAAAAGAAAACACCGATACTCAGCATAAAGACTAAGTACAAAATAAACACCACAACTTCGCTAACAACCATAATTCACACTCCAAATTTCATGAAAATTTTTATAACCTGGTCATTATATTTTATTTTCACACAATATTCAAGGAAAACAAAAGAAAAAGCCTTTTCCATGCAGAAATTTCATGTATAATAAGACATAAGATTAAAAGTGAAAAGTTGGACGGTGTAGATC
>CAKRYM010000115.1 GCA_934427095.1 uncultured Bacillota bacterium
CCGATTTCCGTGATGACTACATCAGCTTGTGTTTTTTCGCCGAGAGAATAAACAAAATCTTTAATTTCATTCGTAACATGGGGAATTACCTGTACCGTAGAACCAAGATATTCCCCTTTGCGTTCTTTGTTGAGTACATTCCAATAAACCTTACCGGTCGTAAGATTAGAAAATTTATTTAAATCTTCATCGATGAACCGCTCATAATGTCCCAGATCTAGGTCTGTCTCTGCTCCGTCTTCCGTGACGTAAACTTCCCCATGCTGATAAGGGCTCATAGTACCAGGATCAACGTTAATGTATGGATCAAGCTTTTGTGCAGCTACTTTCAATCCTCTCGCTTTTAGTAGCCGCCCTAATGAGGCTGCTGTGATCCCCTTTCCTAATCCTGATACAACGCCGCCTGTAACAAAAATATATTTGGTCTGCTTCATCTTCCTTTTCCCTCCTTGTCTGCAAAAGCATCCCATGTGGATAGCAGGAGAATTTCGCTTTTCCTCTTCCCTGCTGATCTGGTTAGAAAAAATGCATGCCGGCTAAAAAAGGGTTTCCCCTATGCCGGCAAAAGCGTATATCATAATTAATTGATTATACTTAGGAATATTGGCTTTGTCAATATTTTTTTCGAAAAAACTTGACATGCAGTAAACTCATGGTATAATACGCTACATGAAATAATCCATAAAATAAAAGAATTACGATATTTTATGGTCATTTTTTCGTGCAAACATGGAAAAAGGAGTAACCGAAATGGGAAAAAGAGAAACCGTACTCGTATTAGATTTCGGTGGTCAATATAACCAACTTATCGCCAGAAGGGTACGCGAAGCCGGAGTATACTGCGAGGTAAAACCATATACAACCCCACTGGAAATTATCGAAGAAATGTCACCCATTGGGATGATCTTTACTGGCGGCCCCAATAGCGTATATGAAGAAGGCTCCCCACAAGTTGACGCAAGGATTTTTTCTCTTGGTATTCCTATTCTTGGCATTTGCTATGGCTGTCAGCTCATGGCTCATTCCTTGGGGGGAAAAGTATCTGCTGCCGCTGAGGATACCGCCAGAGAATACGGCAAAACAGAAACAATCTTTGATACCTCTGTGCCACTATTTAAAGGCCTGCCAGAAAAAAGTATCACCTGGATGAGCCATGGGGATTATATGTCGGATTTACCGGCAAGATTTTCCTTAGTCGCGCATTCCGCAGCCTGCCCCAATGTTGCTATTGCTGACGTAGAACATAAACTTTATGGTGTACAATTTCACCCAGAAGTCAACCACACGGAATTTGGTAAAGCCATGATCCAAAATTTCTTGTTGGAAATCTGTCACGCTACCGCAGACTGGACAATGGGGAATTTCTGCAAAGAAACAATTGCTAACTTGAGGAAAGAAATCGGTCATGACGGGCGTGTATTGCTTGCGCTTTCCGGTGGTGTAGATTCATCTGTGTTAGCAGCACTCCTTGGACAGGCAATTGGCAACCGGCTAACCTGTGTTTTTGTTGACCATGGCTTAATGCGTAAGCATGAAGGGGATGAAATTGAAGCGGCTTTTGCCAAATGGGATATCCATTTTGTTCGGGTCAATGCAGAAGACCGATTCTTGATTAAGCTGGCTGGTGTTGCTGATCCCCAAGAAAAACGGCATATTATCGGCGCGGAATTTGGTTATGTTTTCCGCGATGAAGCAGATAAATTCCAGATTACCTGCAATGATTATCTGGCCCAAGGCACCATTTATCCGGATGTGATCGAATCAGGCGAAGGTGATGCAGAAGTGATCAAAAGCCATCATAACCGATTGCTTCCTCCTGAAGTCGTTGCCAGATTCAAAGGCGTTCTTGAACCATTGAGCCTGCTCTTTAAAGATGAAGTCCGCGCCCTTGGTCGGGAACTCGGTCTCCCGGAATCCGTGGTAGCTCGGCAGCCTTTCCCTGGGCCAGGGCTAGCTATTCGTATTATCGGCGATATCACAAAAGAAAAAGCCGATACCTTGCGAGAAGCTGACGCTATTCTCCGGGAAGAAATTGCCACAGCGGGTATGGATACTTTGCTTAGCCAATATTTTGCGGTATTAACAAACGTTCGCTCCGTGGGCGTGATGGGAGATGGTCGAACCTATGACTATGCCTTGGCGATTCGAGCTGTTAAAACGGATGATTTTATGACCGCCGAATGGGCAAGAATTCCTTACGACCTCCTAGATCGTATTTCCACCCGTATCGTCAACGAGGTCAAGGGCATCAACCGCATCGTCTACGACATCACCAGCAAACCCCCGGCAACGGTGGAGTGGGAATAAACAAAAAACTTTGCAAAAGTAGGAAGAGCTTTGAAAAAACATTAAGCGTAGACGTTTATGTGCATATTGATGGGAGATAAAAAGTGATCAGGATAGGACGCTTATAAGGCCATACCACATTCGAAAGCAAGCAGCATGTATTTTTCGGCATTGCTAAGTCCATATAAAGGCAAATCCCGAATATCCCATTTATCAGAACTTAAGCTATCAGCTGCAAATAAGAACTGAATAAATGGGATATTCCTATATTTTGCGGCAGCAAGCATTGCGGCGCACTCCATTTCCACAGCAATGCAGCCATTTTGTTTTCTCTCCTCAATAAGAGGGATCGTTTCTCTGTAAATAGCATCTGATGTCCATGTTTTGCCTTCTACATAAGAATAACCGTGGGTTTTAAGCACTTTTTCTAATATTTGAATGGAATGTGGGTCTGCTTCAATTTCTGCAGACGGCGCTATGTAGTGGTAACTGGTGCCCTCATCACGAATTGCTGAAACGGGCACAATGATTTTGTCTTTAGTCTTGTCGTCGTCTAGCGCGCCACAGGAACCAAACAAAACGAATTTTTTTGCGCCCATGGCGACAATTTCTTCAAACCCGACGACGCAGGCCGGAGCCCCGACCCGTGACAAATAGAAAGCAATCTCTGTGTTTTGATAATGGATTTTGTATACAGGTATTCTACCATTTGCGGTATACAACTCCGCTATCTTTTCTACATTTTCCAAGGAAGAAAAGGTTTGGATAATATTTTCTGAAAATGTAGAAACACATATTTCAGGAAAATTATCGATCTTTTTTGTTGTATCCCATGGGTTAAATAACGTTGGTTCAGAAATTTCTGTTTTTTGAAATACTGTAAAATGGCGTTTTGTCTGTGTCATTTTCTTCACCTCATATAGAGAGTATATCATCATTGTTCAAGGAATCCAAGCGCCCTACGAATGGGCAATGGTTGTCCGGTCACTATTTCAGCTTATAGAAAGGAAAATAGAAAGGAAAAGAAAGCCACGTAATCTAATCATGCGTAACATATATAAAGGTAGGGCCCAAGGTTTTATGTAATTTGCTAATTTGCTCACCCATTTCCGTTCTAGATGTTAAGAGGCATCTTAACCAAATTATCCTTTACATTCTCTTTCTGTGGTGATAAAATTCATCACGTAGCGGTTGTGTCGTTTTCCGTATCTTTCAAGGGGATTATATCCTGACCCATTTTGAAAACTGCACCGGGATAATTCTTGATTACTCCACGCCCGGAACCAGAAAACATCGCGTCGCCTACAGGGAAAGGCAAGGTAATATCATGAAAATTGGTTTCATTGGCGCAGGTAAGGTTGGCTTCTCACTAGGTAAATTTTTTGTCCAAGGTGGAATTCCAGTGACCGGCTATTGGAGCAGGCATAAAGAATCCACAAAAGAAGCGGCGTTGTTTACCAGCACAACACCATACGATACGTTAATGGCATTGGTTCATGACAGTGATGCACTCTTTCTCACGGTACCGGATGGAATTATCTCCCCTGTTTTTCAAACATTAATGGAGTTTGATCTTTCAGGAAAACAAATTTGCCATTGCAGCGGTGCTATCACCGCTAAAGAGGCCTTTCCGAACATTCAAAAGACCGGCGCTCATGGTTATTCGATCCATCCGCTTTTCCCCATTAGCAACAAATATGAGGCTTACAGGGAATTGTCGGGGGCTTTTTTTTGTATAGAAGGAGACGGTCCCCATCTTCAGCAATGGCAGGAACGTATCTCTGCTTTAGGCCCCACAGTGCATATCATCTCTGGAGAAGCCAAAACCCGTTACCATGCCGCCTGTGCCATTGCTAGCAATTTGGTGTGTGCCCTGGTACAAGAAAGTATAGAATTGCTAGAGACCTGCGGCTTCTCTACCGTTGATGCTCTGCAAGCCATTTCTCCGTTGATGAAAAGTAATTTGGATCATCTGTTGACCAATGGACCTGTGACAGCCTTAACCGGGCCGGTGGAACGATGCGATACAGAGACGGTCAAAAAGCACCTAGAATGCTTTACCCTGGCAGAAGAACGAGAGATGTATCGAGTGGTCTCTAAAAAGTTGATCGAAATTGCCCAACGCAAACATCCACAGCGCAGTTATACCCAGATGGAAAACTTATTAATGAAGGAGTTTGAATAACATGCCCCCCAAAAATACAGTGGCCACGCTGTTGCAAATGAAAAAAAACGGTGAAAAAATTTCCCAAGTGACCAGTTACGACTATACTACTGCACGCCTAGTGGAAGCAGCTGGAATCAATACCATATTGGTAGGAGACAGCCTTGGCATGACCATGCAAGGGTATGAAACCACTCTGCCAGTTACATTAGAAGAGATGATTGTTTATGGCCGCAGCGTAGTGCGGGGCTGTAAGAATACCTTTGTCATTATGGATATGCCCTTTATGAGCTATCAGATCTCAGCAGAACAGGCTCTGGAAAACGCCGGTCGACTAATTAAAGAAACGAATGCTAATGCAGTAAAGCTGGAAGGTGGAGCTGCGGTTACAAGTCAGATTAAAGCGATTGTCAATGCGGGAATTCCAGTCTGCGCCCATATTGGTATGACCCCCCAGTCGGTGAACGTTTTTGGCGGCTTTAAGGTCCAAGGCAGAGGCGAAGCCAATGCCAGACGCGTATTAGAAGATGCTTTGGCTGTGCAAGAAGCCGGTGCCTTTATGTGTGTGTTAGAATGCGTACCGCCTAAGCTTGCTGCGCTAATTACCAGTAAAGTAAATATGATTACCATTGGGATAGGCGCCGGAGCGGGTTGTGATGGCCAAGTATTAGTCTATCAAGATATGCTGGGTATGTCTGGAGACCTTGCCCCCACATTTGTGAAACGATTTGCTGAGATCGGCAAAGAAATGGCTGACGCATTTAAGGAATACAATGCCCAAGTGAAAGCTGGCACCTTCCCTAC
>CAKRYM010000116.1 GCA_934427095.1 uncultured Bacillota bacterium
GCCTAAGGTCAGCGGCAACAGCAATTTCCTGGATGTAGCTTCTGGCCAATGGTATACGGACGCTTGTATCTGGGCGGAGAAGAACGGCATTGTAACTGGTTATGATAACGGTTACTTTGGCGTAGGCAACAACATTACCCGGGAACAGATGGCCACTATCCTTTATCGCTACACCACCATGCAGGGGTATTCCCTCCATGCTGGCGCAAGCTTGAACCAGTATACGGATACGGCCCAAATCAGCGCCTATGCGAGAACCGCCATGGAATGGGCAGTTGGGGAAGGCTTAATTACTGGCCGGACCACCTCCACCTTGGTTCCGCAGGGTTATGCTACCCGCGGCGAATTGGCGGAAATCCTGTATCGTTATTGTGAGCAGGTCGTAAAATAGTTTGTTTTCCCATAAACGGGAGGCTGAAACAGGGCCTCCCGTTTTGGGCTGTTTTGTTTTTCTAACATAAATCACAAAAAGAAAGGGGTTTTTACATTGAAGAAACATATCGTTCTGCTGATGTTGGTCATGCTATTGGTACTCTGCCTGAGCGGAGCAGCCTTGGCTGTAGATAGCCGTCTGGAAACGGCTTTAGAAAAAACCGCTGCTTATGTGGAAAAAACCACGCCTACGCCGGGGATTTCTACC
Source organism: uncultured Bacillota bacterium (assembly GCA_934427095.1). Lineage (GTDB taxonomy): Bacteria > Bacillota > Dehalobacteriia > UBA4068 > UBA4068 > RGIG3155. The sequence goes on from CAKRYM010000116.1 coordinate 641, forward strand.
AGCGGCGGGGATTGGGCAGTTTTGGGTTTGGCTCGGGACGGCTATGCAGTGGATGAAGGGTATTATGACCAGTATTATGCAACCGTAACCCAGGAAGTCAAGGAGAAAAACGGCGTCTTGTCTGAACGGAAATACAGCGAATATGCCCGTGTGGCACTGGCTTTGACCGCCATCGGCAAAGACCCCACGCAAGTCGGTGGTTATAATCTGCTGGCGCCTTTGGGGGACTATGAGCAGACCATCTGGCAGGGCATCAACGGTGCTGCCTTTGCTTTGTTGGCTTTGGATAGCGCGGACTATGCGGTACCCACTGCGCCCACTGGGAAAACGCAGGCTAGCCGGGAAATGTATGTAGATTGCCTGCTTCAGGCTGAACTGGAGAATGGCGGCTGGGCTTTATCCGGTACGGAAGCTGACGCGGATTTGACGGCCATGGTCTTGCAGGCTTTGGCTAAATATACGGAAGATAGCCAGGTTAAGGCTGCTGTGGAACGAGGCTTAACCGCTCTTTCTGCTCAGCAGAATGCAGACGGTAGCTTTTCTACCGGCGATGTGGCAACCTGCGAATCTACTGCTCAGGTTGTGGTAGCTTTGGGCGAATTGGGAATTTCCCTTTCTGATTCGCGTTTCGTGAAGAACGAAAATGATGTGCTGGACGGTTTGCTGCCCTTTGCCCTGTCAGACGGTAGTTTCTGCCATCAGCAAGGGGGTAAGGCCGATACCATGGCTACGGAACAGGCTTTCTACGCTTTAGTTGCCGCTGACCGCCTGGCTAAGGGGGAAAGCAGTCTGTATCAAATGGATGATGTGACTGTTGCCACGGAAAACGGTAATGGCTCCGCTACGGAAACGGAAGCCTTAACCGACATTGCTGGTTACCAGTATGAAGCAGAAATTCAGGCTTTGTACGATGGTGGTTTCATTAGCGGCATGGGCGACGGTACTTTCCAACCGGAAAAGGTATTGAGCCGGGCGGAATTCTCTACCATGATTGTGAAGGCCTTGGCTTTACCGGAAAAGACCATCACCACCTTCCAGGACGTGGATGCTTCTGCTTGGTATGCTGGTTTTGTGGGCGCTGCCTATGATTACGGCATGATTACCGGCCGCAGCGAAACCCTGTTTGATCCAGAAGGCGACATCAGCGATAACGAAGCCCAGATCATTATGGATAGAATCGCGGTGGAATGGGCGCCTTCTACTGGCACAGTGACCAGAGGGGAAACCGTACATCTGCTTTACCAATTGCTGGTGGAGGCAGATAAGCTTTAATGCGGATGATGAAGGCAATGACAAAACAAAAAACATGGTGGCTAGTGCTGCTTTTGGCAGTTTCCTTGCTTCTTTTTGCAGCCTGCAACAATACGGAGAAAGAGCAGCCTGAGGAAGAGGAAAGCATCGAAAGCGAAGAAAATTTAGAGGACGAGGTAACGGAAACGGAAAAACAGCCGGATTCCACAGAAGAAACTTCACCCGGGACTGAAGAAAGCCAAAGCGGGACAGAAGCTACTTCCTCTGCCCAAGGGGAAACAGGCGGCACGACTAACCAGGAACAAGGAGAAACGACGCTCTATTGTACCATTTCCATTTCCTGCGCCACTGTGTTGGATAATATGGAGGATTTGGCGGAAAGCAAAGCTTCCTTGGTGCCGTCGGACGGCTGGATTTTGGCTCCAGTGACCGTGGAATTTTCGCCTGGGGATAGCGTTTTTACCGTGTTACAGCAGGTGGTAAAAGACAATAACCTGCATATGGAATATAGCAATACGCCGGCTTATCAATCCGCATATATTGAGGGCATTGGCAATTTGTATGAATTTGATTGCGGGCCTTTGTCTGGTTGGATGTATAGCGTCAATGGTTGGTTCCCTAATTATGCTTGCAGCGAATATGAATTGCAAGACGGGGATGACGTGGCTTTTCTGTATTCCTGTGATTTAGGAGAGGATGTGGGCGGTAATAACGTCACCGGCGAATAAATCGCGGTGCCTTTGCCGAACAAAAAAGGACGAAAGCAATTTGCTTTCGTCCTTTCTCTTTTATCAGGGGGACACTATTTTGCTCAAGGAGCGAACAGCCTGCTACCCACGTCCATCCCCCAACGGTAGGTGGCAATTGTGGAGATCAGGAAGAGATTCACCAATCCATAACCAAACAGAATCCCGGTAATCAAGCGTTTTATATTATTGCTTTCGTACCGGGTTAGCGCCTGAATCCCCCCGTCAATGATCAGGGGCAGCAGCAACAAGAGGGCCAAAAGCCACCCTGGCTGCCAAAAGGCGAAAAGAATTACCCCCAACAGTATACCGATGAGCTCGCCGGTACAGCGGGCGCAAATGGGGAAGCGGATATTTCGATAATGGAAGGAGCGGCTGTCCATACAGTGGCAACCAAAGAAAATCGGCAGCCACTTATAAAGCCAAGGAAGCATGATTAATAATAGGCAAACAGACTGCCAAAGAGGCCCAAGGCAAACATGAACACGTAAAAGATAATACCAATGCCGACACCGACAATGGCGCCGATGCCCGCGGCTTTGGCGGTTTTCGGTTTATTGTCCTTCCAGATCAAAAAGAGGATTAACCCAGCCAAGGGGATGCAGCAACCCAGCAAACCCCAGAGGAAACCACCGTTGTCCGTGGTGGGCGGAGGCGTGGGATTGCTGTAGGTGTTGCTGGTATAAGTGGGATTGGGTACGGGATTGCTGTTGTTTGCATCAGCAGAAGCGCCATTGTCCTGGGCAGCGTTGCAGGCAGGGCAAACGGTGCTACCATCCGGAATCTGCGCGCCGCAATATTTACAAAATACCATGAGAATTCTCCCTTCTTTGTGGTAAAATTGAGTTCTTTTTCGTGAGTTATTGTATCGTATTTCGTCGAAAAAGGCAAGAGGGGCAAAGCCTGATTTATCGGCAACGGGGCGAATCATTTTTTCTGCTATTATAGGTCTTTCCCTTCTGGCTATTCAAAGCCGCTGCTTTGTGGTATCATAAACAAGAAGGCAAAGAGAAGAAGGGAGCCGTAACATGACTGGTATTTTGTTTGTCTGCCTGGGCAATATTTGCCGCAGCCCTATGGCGGAGTTTGTGATGAAGGACTTGGTAAATAAGGCCGGCTTAGAGAAAAGTATCACCATTGCTTCTGCGGCTACTAGCAATGAGGAGGTGGGTAACCCTGTTTATCCTCCAGCCCGGCAGGAGCTCCTTACCCATGGTATTTCTTGCGCCGGCAAAACAGCCCGACGGTTAGAGAAAGGGGATTACCAGCGTTACGATTACCTGATCGGCATGGACCATCATAATCTTCGAGATATGGTAAGAATCTTAGGGGGCGACCCAGAGGGCAAGATTCGCTTGCTGCTTTCCTTTGTGGGAGAGGATAGAGATATTGCCGACCCTTGGTATACCAGAAATTTTGCGGAGACTTATGCTGACGTGTGGACAGGCTGCAGCGCTCTGTTGGCCTATCTCATCAAAGAGTGTCAGGTCTAAACTCCGCAAGAGGACAAGGAAAGAGGAAACTTAATGCCAGGAAGCCCCGCTTCCCCTCTGGGAATCCTTGTCGTTTTATGTTATAATTTACAGGAGGACGGGACAAACCCGCCATGGATAGCCTGGATAATTCTTTGTTTGCCCTTTATGTGGCTGCTTTGCTTTAACTGGAGAGAAAAAACTGCCGTTGTGGGAAATTTTCCTACAACGGCAGTTTTTTGTGTTAGATTGACCTGGCAAAGCAGGGGTTATTTTACCACGATATTGATGAGCTTGCCGGGAATAGCGATGAATTTGACAATGGATTTGCCACCCAACCAGGTTTCGAAATCCGCCTGACTACGGGCAATTTCTTCCATTTCCTGGGCATTAGCCGCAGCGGGCATTTGCAGGCGGGCTTTGATTTTGCCATTCACTTGCAGCACCACTTCCACATTTTCCTTAACCATGGCGGCCTCGTCATAGGTGGGCCAACCGGTGGTCTGGGCAATCATGGTGTCATGGCCTAAGCGTTCCCATTGCTCTTCGGCAATATGGGGGGCGAAAGGATAAAGCAGCAGGAGGAAATCCTCAAATTCCTTTTTGGTCAGTTTTTTGTGGCTGGCCACCAGATTGGAATAGCTCATCATGGCTGCCACCGCAGTATTGAATTTCATGGCTTCAATATCGCTGCTGACCTTTTTGATTAAGGTGTGCATTTCTGCCTTATGCTCCGGCAGATAATCGTCGCCGTCTACAACCCAGTCCAGCATGGTCCAAACGCGGTCTAAGAAGCGCTTGACCCCGATAATGCTGGCAGAGGACCAGGGGGCAGGTTGGCCATAATCGCCAATGAACATCATGAAGGTACGCAGAACGTCTGCGCCGTACAGCTTGACATATTCCAAGGGGTCAACTACATTCCCCCGGGATTTGGACATCTTTTCTCCATCCTCGCCCAGGATCAGCCCCTGATAGCTACGTTTGGCATAGGGTTCCGGGAAGGGGACAATGCCGAAATCATAGAGCGCCCGATGCCAGAACCGGGAATAAATCATATGACGGGTCACATGCTCCATACCGCCGTTGTACCAGTCTACCTGGCCCCAATACTTCATTTT
>CAKRYM010000117.1 GCA_934427095.1 uncultured Bacillota bacterium
TTCCAACAGCTTCCGCCAACAAATCATCCGGGATATTCAGAGCCGGCAATAGCCTTACCTTAGCCTTAGCTTGAATGGGCAATACCCCCCGGGCCATACATTGTTCAATGACGGTTTTTGCCGAAGCCACGGTTTCCAACCCCAACATTAGGCCTAAGCCGGTTACCGCTTTAATGCCCTTGGCCTGGGACAATTCCTGCACCATGTAGGCAGATTTTCTAGTGACGCCCTGCAACAATTCCTCATTCAACTGGGAAAGGATATATAAGCCCCCAGCGCAGCAAACAGGATTCCCCCCAAAGGTGGAGCCGTGATCCCCTGGGTGCAAAGTGTTCTCCACCTTTTCTCCCAGCATGGTGGCACCCAAAGGCAAACCGCCGGCTAGTCCTTTCGCCGTAGAAACCACATCCGGCGTAATGCCATAATGCATATAGGCGTACAATTTACCGCTACGGCCGTTACCGCATTGGATTTCATCACACATGAGCAAAATATCTTGCTGCTGGCAGAATTCCGCTACGCCCTGGACAAAGTCCTTTTCCAGGGGCATGACGCCCCCTTCTCCCTGGACCATTTCCATAAGAATGCCCGCCACTTTGCCATCGGCTGCCAATGCTTTCACATCAGCCAATTGATTGGCCTCAGCATAACGGAAGCCTGGCGTTACCGGCAAGAAATGCTGATGAAAAACATCCTGGCCCGTTGCAGCCAAAGTCGCCAAAGTGCGGCCATGAAAGCTATTTTTTAGCGTAATGATGGTGGTGCGCTCCGGCCCGTAATGATCCTCCCCGTATTTCCGCGCTACTTTAATGGCGCATTCATTAGCTTCCGCACCGGAATTAGAGAAAAAGACTTTTTTCATTCCCGTGCGGTGGCATAATTCTTCTGCCAGTTGGGCCACAGGCGCGGCATAATACAAATTAGATGTATGTTGAAAGGCGTCAAGCTGGGCGGTAACCGCCTTTATCCAGCCTTCATCCGCTACGCCTAAAGTGTTTACCGCGATTCCAGTGCCTAAGTCGATATAGGATTTCCCCGCCTCGTCATAAAGCACGGAACCTTTGCCCCGTACGATTTCCACGGGGTAACGGGCATAAGTGTTGGCAACATAACACTGATCTGTTTCTTTAATTTCCATCCTTACACCTCCGTGACCATGGTACCAGCGCCCTCGTCCGTCAAGGTTTCAATCAAAATGGCGTGGGGCACGCGCCCATCCATAATAAAGACCTTGCTCACGCCGCGACGAATGGCTTCTACACAGCATTGGACTTTAGGAATCATGCCGCCGGAAATAATCCCTTGTTCAAACAAATCTTGTGCTTCCACCAGGTTAATCGCTTTAATGAGGGAATTGGGATCATTCTGATCTCGTAAAATGCCCGACACATCTGTCAAGGCAATCATGCTTTCCGCTTTTAAAGCCCCAGCAATCCAGGCTGCTGCTGTATCTGCATTCACGTTATAAGTATTGCCCTGCCGGTCGCAGCCCACAGTAGAAACCACGGGAATATAGCCATTGTTCAGCAAATCCATAATGGGTTTTACATTGACGCCCACAATATCTCCCACATAGCCCAGACGCTCATCCTTGATCTTTGCTTCAATGAGTCGGCCGTCCATGCCGGAAATACCCATGGCTACACCGCCCTTCATTTGCAACAGGTTAACCAGACTTTTGTTCACCTTGCCAGCCAGGACCATCTGCACCATTTCCGCAGTTTCCTTATCCGTAACCCGAAGGCCATCCACGAATTCACTTTTTTTGCCCACTTGTTTTAGCAAATCCGTAATTTCCGGGCCGCCGCCATGGACCAAGACCACCTTCACCCCAATCAGGGAAAGAAGGACAATATCCCCCATAACTTGTTCTTTTAGCTGGGGATTAATCATGGCGTTACCGCCATATTTGATCACCACAATTTTGCCATTATAGTTTTGAATATAGGGCAGAGCTTCCGTGAGGATTTCCGCCCGCTGTGCATTACTGATATTCATTGGCCTTTTCACTTTCCCGGATCAAGAACGATAATCTCCGTTGATCCGCACATAATCATAGGTTAAATCGCATCCCCAGGCCACAGCTTCACCAGAGCCATCGCCCAATTCCACGGCAATAACGATTTCTTTTTCCAGCAGGATTTCCTTGGCTTTTTCCTCAGAAAAAGGAATACCAGCCCCATTTTCGCATACGGTGATGCTGCCTTTTGCTGAGCTAAAACTTACCTTGACTTTCATTACGTCCACTTCCGCGCCGCTATAACCAATGGCGCAGAGGACGCGGCCCCAGTTCGCATCAGAACCAAACATCGCTGCTTTTACCAGGGAAGAACAAATAATGGCTTTAGCGATAATTTTGGCGTTTGCTTCATCTTTAGCGCCCTTTACCTGGCATTCCAGCAATTTGCTGGCGCCTTCCCCATCCCCAGCAATCATACGGCTGATGGCCTTGGTCACCGTAGCTAAGGCTGCACAAAAGGCGTCGTAATCGGCTCCTTCTGCCTGAATTTCCGGGGCTCCGCTCAGGCCATTGGCCATAATGGAAACCATATCATTGGTGGAGGTATCCCCATCTACGCTAATCATGTTAAAGCTGGATTTTACATCCTCGGACAAAGCTTTTTGCAGCAAGGCCGGGGAAATGGCCGCATCGGTAGTCAGGAAAATCAACATGGTGGCCATATTAGGATGAATCATGCCAGAGCCTTTGCCAATGCCGCCTAAATGACATTCCACGCCCCCAACCTGGAAAGAAACGGCAATCTCTTTCACTTTTAGGTCCGTGGTCATAATGCCTTGGGCTGCATCTAAGCTATTGGGGCCCAACGCCTTGACCAGTTCAGGAATCCCCTGCTGAAAAGGAGCAATCTCCAACGGCTGGCCAATCACCCCAGTGGAAGCCACGATCACATCCTCTGCTGGGATATGCAAAGATTCCGCCAATAAAGCGCAGGTTTGCTCGGCAATCTCGATACCATTAGCATTGCAGGTGTTGGCGTTACCACTGTTGCAAATCATGGCTTGCGCATAGCCGTCCGCCAAGTGCTGTTTGGTCACGGTAATAGGTGCGCCTTTTACCAAATTGGTGGTATAAACCGCAGCTGCAGCTGCTTTTTTCTCGCTGAAAATCAACGCCAAATCTTTCTGCTGACGATTTTTCCGAATTCCACAATGGATACCGGAAGCGGAAAACCCTTTTGCAGCGCAAACGCCGCCAGAAATCATCTTCATGCTAAACACAATCCTTTCGTCAATGATTCACCCAGTACTAGATTCATACATTCAATGGCTGCGCCGGAAGCGCCCTTGCCTAAATTATCATAGGCAGCCATCAGCAAAATTCTCTCCTCATTCCCATACACACTGATTTCCATGGTGTCCAGTCCTTGCAAACGATTCCCTGCGACAAAACCTTCTTCATCCAAGTTAGACACATAATGTACTAAAGGCCCGGTATAAGTTTTAGCATACAGATCGCGAATGTCCTCTATGCTATGGCCCCCAATTTGCTGGGCAAAGAGCGGAACCGTTACCAACATACCGCTATAATAACCAGACACGATAGGGCAAAAGATTGGTTTTGCCGCTAAGCCGGTGACCGCCTGCATTTCCGGTAAATGCTTATGGTTTTCATTTAATCCGTACTGTCGCGGGGAGGCATAGCTCTTAGGCACAGTTTCCCCTTCATAAGCAGCGATCATTTTCTTACCGCCACCGCTATACCCAGTCAAAGAGTGGCAAGTCAGCAAAGCAGAGGGGGAAAGAAAGCCCGCTTTCAGCAAAGGATAAACCAAAGCGATAAAGCCACTGGCATGACAACCAGGCACCGCGATACGTTTTCCCGTTCGGATACGCTCAGCAAAATCCGTCCCCAATTCCGGGAAGCCATAGGCCCAGCCTGGCGCAGTACGGTGGGCGGTAGAAGTATCCAGCACCACAGTATCCGGATTTTCCAACATGGATACCGCCTCTCTGGCGGCATCATCGGGCAAGCAAAGGAAAGCCAAGTCACAATGATTCAATGCCTCCTTACGGCAAGCCGCTTCTTTTCGCTGTTCCTCTGGTAAGGTAATCAATGTAATATCTTCCCTGCTCTGCAAGCGTTCCACAATACGCAGCCCCGTAGTGCCCACGCTGCCGTCAATAAAGATCCGTTTCATCTCTTCGCTCCATTTTCTGGCTATCGTATATTACTGCTTATATATGAATTATTATACGATAAATCCCCAAAAAGTCAAGAGGAATCCTGTTAAAAAATACAGGAAACATTGATTAATATTCATTATTATACAAATATTTTTGCATATATACAAACCACATTTTCTCTTTTCTTCATCAAATCAGCTCCGTTTTTGACAGCAAACCGGGATTCTGCTATGATAAACATACGTTATTTCTCTAAAGGGGGTAAGTATGGTCATGTTCCCAGCAGAAGCTTTGCTTGCACAATTGCAGAGTTTAGCGGATAGTAATTATGCTGCATTCCAAAGGAAGCTGATTCCGCAAATTCCGCCTGAAAAAATTCTGGGTATTCGTATGCCGGTCTTACGCCGTTTCGCAAAAGAATTTGCGAAAACAGCCCAGGCTGCTGAGTTTTTGAACCAATTACCCCATAAGTATTATGATGAAAACAATTTGCACGGCTTTTTAATCGAAGGAAAGAAAGACTTCCAGCAGGCTCTGGCAGCAACAGAACGATTTTTGCCCTATCTTGATAATTGGGCTACCTGCGACTGTTTTTCCCCACCCGTCTTTCGACGCTACCCAGAAATTATCCATCAAAAAGCCTGTCAATGGGTACAAAGCAAGAAAACCTATACCATCCGCTACGGCATTGTTACCATGATGCGAAATGATTTGGATAATCCTTTTTTCCTTGATGCTATGGAACAAATTGCCGCCGTACAATCAGAAGAATATTATGTTAACATGGCCATTGCCTGGTTTTTTAGCACTGCTTTGGCTAAAAATTACACGGCAGCCCTGCCCTATTTACAAGATCAGCGGCTTTTGCCTTGGGTACATCAAAAGACCATACAAAAGGCTAGAGAAAGCCTACGCCTTTCCCCAGAACAAAAGCAAGAGTTAGCCGCTCTCCGGCTATCCAATGTATCATTGCCGACAAAAAACCGGTCTCATGATTGAGACCGGTTTTTTCATAAAGAATTAGAGCTTGGCGACTTCCTGCTC
>CAKRYM010000118.1 GCA_934427095.1 uncultured Bacillota bacterium
TCCTTCAGCTGGATAACACGCTGATTTTTGCGGGCTTCCTTTTCCCGTTTCATCTGATCGAAGCGGTATTTGCCATAATCCATAATTTTGCAAACCGGCGGTTTGGCGTTAGGGGAAATTTCCACCAGATCCAACCCCCGTTCGGCAGCGTGTTCCAATGCGGTACGCAGCGGCAGGATGACGCTTTCTTCTCCGTCCTCCACCATGCGAATTTCCGACGCCCGGATTTCTTCATTGATGCGCAGTTCTTTGATGATCAGCACCTCCGTAAATATAAAAAAATACGACGCGAAGCGCCGCAAATCATAGATCAAGACCTTATGCTTGTATCATGACCCGATGCCTGAAGCACCCAGGTGAGAAGCGGCAGCTTCTTCTTAGCTATTAGCAGCATTATCTTACCAGATATCCTACGCTCTGTCAAGGATATTTTTCACATTTTTGCATAGGATAAGCGAAGAGAACTTCCCTACGGCAATGGAGGCCTACATGACAGAAATCATTCTACACCCCCAAGCACACCGGGCTTTTCTTTCTGCCCTGGCTAAGCAAAGTAAGGAACCGATTTTTTGCCGCCGGCAAGAAGACCGGTTATGGGTGAACAAAGCAACCGCGCCCATGCTGGCCAAAGCTTTAGCTGTTGGCGTATTCCCGCTATATGAGCTTTCTCTTTTTAATCAAATGGCGCAAAAACGGTTGAAGGACATGCCAGCCAAAGACCGCGCCGCAGTCATCCGTATCAGCTGGGAATTGGCCCAAGTCTATCCTGACCGGGACTTACCCTTTACCGGCCCCAGCCGTTATGAATATTTAACCCGTCTGCTGACAGAGGCTTTAACAGAAAACCCTCATCAGAATTCTCTGCATATGGAAGGATTCCTGCGTTTTCGCTTAAAAGGACACCAGGCTTGGCTCAATCATATTCTGACTTTAGGGGCAGATCAATTGCTCAGCCAACAAGAGGACGAAGATTGCCTTCGCCTTATGCAGGAGAAAGCCTTGCCAAAACCGAAAGAAACCTTAAGGCTGCATCTGTTTTTTTCGCCTGGCGGTATCTTTCATCTCTGGCAACAAACGGACAAAGGGGTAAGGGATTTAGAAGGCGGCTGCTGGGCAGGGATGGAAGGAACCTTGCTAGCGGATTTAATTTACCGCCGGCCGAAAGCCGTTATTCTGCATAGCCCAGAACTGGCCTCACCGCGTTTGGTGCGCAGGCTGGAAAAAATTTTCGGCTCCCGCTTAGAACAATTGCGCCGCGGGGAAGGCATATCGGACGCAAATTCCATGCTTGACAAAAACCAGCCTGGGTGATAAGATGCTTTCAACGAAATATGATAAAACGTTGAACCGGACATGGGTAAAAGAAACATTTCCCTCCAGAGAGCGCCTCTCGGCTGCAAGGGCGCGGGATACCGTCTTTTGCTTACCACCGGGGAGTGCGGGGGTGAACCCCTGCCGTGAAGCCGCGTTAGTGCGAAGAGTGGTCTAGGGATCTTTTCCCTAGGCAATTCGGGTGGAACCGTGGAGTTAAGACTTCATCCCGTTGGGGATGAAGTCTTTTTGTTTTCTATTATGCACAAAATTCCAGCAGAGGTCAGCGGTAATCCCGCTGCCAATTAGGAGGGTTCATATGTATATTAATTTAGTAAATTACGGCAAAGTCGAAGGGGAAGCCAATGCGCCCTTAATCGCTTATGCCAAGGAAGCAGACCGCGACCTGGCCAAAAAAGCCTGCGTCGCCCGAGTAAATGGAGAAATTCGTGATCTCCGTACCATTCCCGCCGAAGGGGATGAGGTGGAAATTCTCACCTTTGCGAACCCGGAAGGGAAAAAGGCCTTCAATCATACTTGCTCCCATATTATGGCGCAAGCAGTCAAACGCCTTTTTCCCCAGGCTAAACTGGCCATTGGCCCGGCCATTGAGGACGGCTTCTATTACGATTTCGATGTAGAAACGCCCTTCACCCCAGAGGATTTGGCTGCCATTGAAAAAGAAATGAAAAAAATTGTCAAAGAGAATCAGCCTTTGACCCGTTATGAATTGCCGCCGCAGGAGGCCATTGCCTTTTATGAGGAAAAAGGCGAATCCTACAAAGTAGAATTGATTCAAAAACATGCGGACAAAGGGGAAAATATCAGCTTCTACAAGGAAGCAGAATTTGACGAACTGTGCGCTGGCCCCCATGTGATGAGCACTGGCGCGATCAAAGCCTATAAACTCACCCATACCGCTGCGGCATACTGGCATGGGGATGCTAATCTGCCCATGTTAAGCCGGATTTACGGCACGGCATTTCCCAGCAAGGAAGAATTAGACGCCCATTTGGCGGCCTTGGAAGAAGCGCGCCGCCGAGATCATAATAAGATCGGCCGTGAACTGGAATATTTCACCACCGTGGATGTGATCGGCCAGGGTCTCCCGGTTATGCTGCCCAAAGGCGCTAAGACCATTCAGGTCTTGCAACGTTTTGTGGAAGATGAGGAAGCCCGCCGGGGCTGGCAGTTGACCAAAACGCCTTTGATGGCGAAGTCCGATCTGTATGTGATTTCCGGACACTGGGATCACTATCAGGACGGCATGTTCATCATGGGTGACCCGGAAAAAGACAAAGAAGTCTTTGCCCTGCGCCCTATGACCTGCCCCTTCCAATATCAATGCTATTTGAACCGGGCCCGTTCTTATCGAGATCTGCCCCTGCGCTATGATGAAACCTCTACCCTGTTCCGAAATGAGGAAAGCGGCGAAATGCACGGACTGATCCGCGTCCGCCAATTCACCATTTCCGAAGGGCATTTGATGTGCACTCCGGATCAGTTGGAAGACGAATTCAGAGGCTGCCTGGAATTGGCCAATTATATGCTGAAATGCGTAGGCCTGAGCGACGACGTCTCCTATCGCTTCTCCCAGTGGGATCCGGAAAACCGGGAAAAATATATCGGCACCGAGGAACAATGGAATGAAGCCCAAGACGCCATGAAACGCATCCTGGATGATTTGGGCCTGCAATACAAAATCGGTGTTGGCGAAGCGGCTTTCTACGGTCCTAAGCTGGACATTCAGATCAAAAACGTCTGGGGCAAGGAAGACACCTTAATCACCATTCAGATCGATCAAATGCTGGCGGAAAAATTCGGCATGGAATATACCGATACAGACGGCCAGAAAAAGAACCCCTATATCATTCACCGTACCTCCATCGGCTGCTATGAACGGACTTTGGCTCTGGTGTTAGAAAAATTTGCCGGCGCCCTGCCCTTGTGGATGGCTCCGGTCCAGGTGAAGCTGCTGCCTATTGCTGACCGGCATATCGATTACCTGAAAGAGTTGAAAATGAAATTGATGGATCTGGGGATTCGTGCGGAAGTAGATACCCGTAGCGAAAAAATCGGCTACAAGATTCGTTCCGCCCAAATGGAAAAAGTCCCCTACATGGTGGTGGTGGGCGATAAGGATATTGAAAACAATGTCTTGGCCGTCCGCTCCCGTAGCAAAGGCGAATTGGGCACCATGACTTACGAAGCCTTTGTCCATCGTCTACAGCAGGAAATTGCCGACAAAGCCTTAGAATCCTAAGCCACAAGAGTGAATCAGAAAAAACACCTGCTATTTCCATAGCAGGTGTTTTTCTTATGTTAAGATTTTCTGGCACCCATATTGCCGTTCCAGTGTCTTCCGCGATAGGTCAGCAATTGCAAGACCAACGCCGCAGCACCCATCAAGGAGAAAATCAAATAGCTCAGATGGTAAGACCCTGTTATGTCGGCAATCAACCCAGGCATTACCCCAAAAACCAAGGCACCGGCGGTAAATAAGGCCTGCATTAACTTTACCGCAGAAGGATAACGGTCCCCACTGGTCAAATCTGCGCTCCAAATCGACGCGCCCATGGAACCAATGGCATAACCGATACCGATTACCACGCACACCCCCGCTACAAAGACTGGATGACCGCCAGTGGTAAAATAACATAATCCATTACTCACTGTGACCAAAAGGCAGAAACCCATCCCAGCCACAGCGCCACCCATACTATCCGCCACACGACCGCAAAGGATTTTGCCTAAAGCCAAGCTTAATCCTGCCACACTGACAAAACGGGAAATCAGCAAACTCTCATATCCTTCTGTGGAAAAGAGCATAGAAAGATGGTTAAAAGAGACATTACACACGGCGCCCATTAATAAGCAAACCGTGCCGATTTGCAGCCATTCCCGGTGTGACAATCCCCGCGAAGGAGCCGAGACGGGCTTGGGCTTTTCCCTTAGCTGCACGGGGATTTCCCCATAAGGGGGCAAATGTTTATCTTCTGGATCATCCCGCAAAAGCAACCAGACCAAGCAAGCCAACAATGCCAAAAATCCCGCAACTGCCAAAAAAGCACCGCGTAAGGAGATAGCCTCTATCATTCGGGTAATGGGGCCAGGCATGACTACCGCAGCCAAACCGCTACCAGCGGCACATATACCCAAGGCCAGGTTACGCTTACGATGGAACCAACGGCTGATTAAAATAGATATCGGTACCATAGAGGCTAAGCCATAGCAGATACCATTGACGATAGCGGCAGCACAATACGCCGCGTAACTTTTGGCAAAACCATACCCCATAAACGCCACAGCGCCCATAAGTACAGAGAAAAACAACCCGGTTCGCAAAGAAAACCAGCGATAATACTTATCCACCTCTAACATGACGAAAAAACCGACCATAAACCGTAGGGCAAAGAGGAAAGACCCCTGAGCATAACGAAAGCTGTTTTCTGCCACGATATAAGGAAGATATACAGAAAAGCAATTGGAGGCCACGCCAGCAGAAACAAATAAGGCAATGGTACAGCCAAGGCAAATTACCCAAGCATAATGTATGGATTTTCCTTTTCGCTTCATGCCGCACCTCCTTTGGAATGAATGTCTAGTCTTCTCGGCCTTGCTTTTCTGTGTTTAAACCTGATTGATCCGTTCCTTATTATCCATCGAGCGGTTCCTTTTTGCAAGAAAAACTTTCCTTTTCGTTTATGTTTAACCCTAACCTAACAAAATCCATCAGGCAATAAAGAGAAACGCCGCCAGAACAGGCGGCGTTTCCCAACTTACGTGGAAGAATTCAGGAGGAATACCGACGTCGCCCTTGCTGAGGTTCCCATCTCAGCAAAGCCCAGTGG
>CAKRYM010000119.1 GCA_934427095.1 uncultured Bacillota bacterium
TATTCTCTGGCAAAGCCAGCCAGTTCACCGATGGGAGAATATTTTTTCAAAATGATTTCGCCATCTTTTTCAATAAAAATCTCCAAGGGGTCGCCCTCACGGATACGCAAATTACGGCGAATCTCCTTAGGGATTACTACTCTGCCAAGATCGTCGATGCGACGTACGATTCCGGTTGCTTTCATGTTTTGGCTCCTTTACATACAGTTTGTTCTTTGCTTATTATTTGCCGCTTTTGCCAAATTATACAAGGATTGTCCGTCTGTTTCAGGGAAAAGTCCAAAAAGAAAAGCCTTTTCTGAACGAAAAGGCTTTTTTCTTATTTTTCTTTTGCCATGGTCATCATCAGTCGGATACGGTTCAACTGATTTACCGGCGAAGTACCCGGATCATAATCCACCGGGATAATACTGGAATCTGGATATTTCCGTTTAATCGCCCGAATCATGCCCTTACCCACCACATGATTAGGTAAGCAAGCAAAAGGCTGCATGCAGACAATATGATCCACGCCCTCATGAATCAAAGAAATCATCTCGCCAGAAAGGAGCCAACCTTCGCCACAGATATTTCCCAAAGAGGCAATTTCTTGGGCATTGGTTGCCACGGTACGGATATCATGGGGCATACCAAATTTACTGCCACGCAAAGCCCGGAGCAATGGCCGCTGCAATACATCCAGCACAAACAGACATAAGCGAGCGTTGATCGCATCTTTTTTACTGCCTGAAAGCAAACGATGTTTGATTACCCCATCCATCAAGCTATACTGCAAAAAGCCCATCAGTTCCGGGACTACCGCTTCGCCCCCTTCGGCTTCCACCAAGCGAATGGCGTCATTATTGGCCATGGGGTGATATTTTACCAAGATTTCTCCAACCAATCCCACTTTGAGCCGTTCTTCCTCAACCACAGGAATGGAGGCAAAATCGTTTACCATATCCCGCAGGTTACGCCGGTAAGCCAACCAGCCAGGATGGCGTAAGGCCTTCCGACAACGTTCGGTCCAACGCTCTACCATTGCATCTGCTGCGCCTGGTTCCAACTCATAGGGCCGTACACGGCAAACCAAGCGCTGCAAGGCATCACCGTAAACTACTGCCATCATCGCCCGCAGAATCATCAACGGCGTAAAGGAGAAACCAGGGGATTTCTCCATCCCCTTATTGTTAATGGAAATAATGGGAACCTGGGAAAAACCTGCGGTATCCATCATCCGCCGCAACATGCTGATGTAATTGGTAGCCCGGCAACCGCCACCGGTTTGGGAAATCGCCAGCGCCGTGTGGTTTAAATCATATTCTCCCGAAAGCAGGGCTTTCGCCAGCTGGCCAATGGTTAGAATGGCTGGATAACAAGCATCATTGTTGACATATTTCAGACCCAGCTCCACCACATCCGGGGTACGGGAATCCAAAACGCGGAAACGGTAACCAGACAGGCAGAAAGCTTCCTCTAGGATAGCGAAATGCAAAGGCGACATCTGGGGAGCCAGGATAGCCCAGCCTTCTTTTTTCATCTGTTTGCTGAAGCGGCGGCGTGGAGCCGGATGGGGAATCTCTTTTTTCCCGCCAGCGCCACTTGCCATCGCAGCTAACAAAGACCGAATACGAATACGCGCAGCGCCAAGGTTATGTACCTCATCAATTTTTAAACAGGTATATAACCGGCCCGCCTCCGTCATCAACTGCTGTACCATATCCGTGGTCAGAGCATCCAAACCGCAACCAAAGCTATTTAACTGCACCAACTCCAAGGCTTTATCCCGCCGCACCACATCAGCGGCCTGATAAAGTCGGCTATGATACGTCCACTGGTCCACCATATTAATAGGCCGCTCTAAATGATGTAAATGGGCGATGCTATCCTCCGATAGGACAGCGCAACCATACCCAGTAATCATTGAAGGAATACCATGGTTGATTTCTGGATCAATATGATAGGGCCGGCCAACAAGCACAATACCCCGACGGGAAGGGTCTGCATGCACCCAAGCTAAGGCTGCCTCCCCTTGGGCCCGAACTTCTGCTTTATATTGATTATCCGCCTGCTTTGCCAAGGCCAAGGCAGAACGAATTTCCGCAGCGGTAATCCCCATGTCCGCTAATTCCTCTGTCAGGCGTTTAGCTAAGCGGGACATATCATCATAGGGGAGGAAGCAAGAGATAAACCGGATAGAAGGGTCTTGCAACTGAGGCATATTGTTCCGTAGCACTTCAGGGTAAGTCCCTACCACCGGGCAGTTATAATGATTATCACCGCCCCGTTTTTCATCCTGTTCATACGGAAGGCAAGGATAAAAAATGGTATGTATCCCCTGCTGCAATAAAGCCATGATATGCCCATGGGTTAATTTAGCTGGATAACAGACAGATTCCGAAGGCATGGTTTCCGCGCCCAGCTCATAGATACTCCGGCTGGAACGGGGAGAAAGCTGCACGGAATATCCCAAGGCCGTCCAAAACGTATGCCAAAAGGAATAATTCTCATACATATTCAACACGCGAGGAATACCAATCACGCCTCGGGGCGCTTCCTCTGGCGTAAGGGAAACCAGCTGGTCCATACGGTCATACTTAAAAGCATAAAGATCCGGCACTTTCTCCGTGCTTCGCGGTTTTCCCAGTTCCTGTCCTTTTTCGCAACGGTTGTTGGAAATATGGCGACTTCCGTCAGGGAATCGGTTAATGGATAGCAGACAATGGTTGCCGCAACCTTGGCAACGGGCAGTACTCCGCTCTACAAAGAAAGAATCCAGATATTCGACATCCACCAAGGAAGATTTTTGTCCTTTGCCGGCCCAATGCTCTTTGGCTAACAAAGCCGCACCAAAAGCACCCATAAGTCCTGCTTTATCCGGGCGAATCACTTCCCTACCGCAAGTGAGCTCAAAAGCACGCAGCACCGCTTCATTCAAGAAAGTACCGCCTTGCACCACAATGTATTTTCCCATGTCCTCAGCATTGCGGAGTTTAATTACCTTAAACAGCGCGTTTTTTACCACGGAATAGGAAAGCCCCGCAGAGATATCCCCCACATTGGCGCCCTCTTTTTGTGCCTGTTTCACGCGAGAATTCATAAACACCGTGCAGCGAGATCCCAAATCCACAGGAGAAGTAGCCAAAAGCGCCTTTTCCCCAAATTCCGCTGCCGAAAGCCCCAGGGCGCGAGCAAAGGTTTCAATAAAGGACCCACAACCAGAAGAGCAGGCTTCGTTTAACAAAATATTGGACAAGCCGCCGTTACGAATCTGCATACATTTCATGTCTTGGCCGCCAATATCCAAAATAAAGTCTACCTTAGGCTGAAGAAAACGCGCTGCCCAGTAATGGGCGATCGTTTCAATCTCCCCTTCATCAAAGTGAAAGGCAGCTTTCAGCATATTTTCGCCGTAGCCGGTCACACAGGCCCGGGCAATGTAGGCATTGGCCGGCAATTGTCCGTAGATTTCCTGCAAAATGCTTTGTCCGCAATCTAAAGGGGAACCGTGATTACTATTATAATGTTCATAAAGAATACGGCCATCTGCGTCAATCACCACAGCTTTACTGGTAGTAGAACCAGAATCCATCCCTAGAAAACAAGGGCCGCTGGCTTCTGCCAAAGGCGCTGTAGCCAAACGGGTCTGGCTATGCCGCTGACGGAATTTAGCCAGCTCATCCTCATTAGCGAACAAAGGAGGAAGAAGCTGGATTTCATTATTTTCTCCCTGCAAAAGACGGCCTAACCGCTGGCGAAGTTCTTCCGCCTTAACCGGCGGAATGGTAAAGGAATGGCAGGCAGCGCCAATGGCGACAAAAAGCTGGGCATGCTCTGGAACAATGGTTTGTTCCGGAGTCAGATGCAGGGTCTCCACAAAACGTTCCCGTAGGCGGGGAAGAAAGTACAATGGACCGCCCAGAAACGCTACCTTACCTCGAATGGGTTTACCGCAAGCCAAGCCGGTAATGGTCTGATCCACCACAGATTGAAAAATAGAACAAGCAATATCGCTTTTGGCTGCTCCTTCATTCAACAATGGCTGGATATCACTTTTGGCGAATACACCGCAACGAGAGGCAATGGGATAAATGGTCTTAGCGTCAGCGGCCAACGTATCCAATCCGCTGCAATCCGTGTCTAGCAAAGCAGCCATTTGATCCAAAAATGCGCCAGTCCCCCCAGCGCAGGTACCGTTCATTCTCTGTTCCGCATCATTCCCTAAATAGGTAATTTTTGCGTCTTCCCCACCCAGCTCAATGGCAACATCTGTTTCCGGGATAAATTGCCGGATCGCTTTAAGCCCAGCTACCACTTCCTGCAAAAAGGGCAACTCCATAAGTTGGGCAGCAGAAATACCACCGGAACCAGTCACAGTCACGGCCAAAGATTCCTCTGCGAAATCATTTGCCAAATCCGTCAAAAGGGCAAACAGCGTTTTGCGGACATCAGAAAGATGGCGGCGGTAACGCTCATAAACTAACTGCTTATCCTGATCTAATACAGCAACTTTAATGGTAGTAGAACCAATATCTAAACCAACGTAATACATATTTACAACCCGTCCTATTATGACAAAAACCATAAATAATAGGAAAATTCCTACTAATTATATCTAAATATTATCTATATCATAAAAATTCCACAAAAACACTGGCCCGACTTAATTCTTAGCAAAATCTTAACAGAAGAAAAATGGAAAAATTTAGAATTCCTATTTTTTTTACAAATTCTGTGCTATACTCAAGCTATTCCTTTGTTGGAGGATAAAATGGGTATTTTTTCTATCTTAAATTCCTTAGCCGGTATCTATCTTATGCTGATACCGGGATTTATTTTTGCCCGTAAACATATCCTTTCCCAAGAGCAAGTCACTGGGGTTTGTTCTTTAATTCTCTATCTCACCTGGCCTTGCATGGTCATCAATGCCTTACAGTTGGAATTTTCCTTTACTGTTTTAGTCAACGCTGGCAAAATTATTTTGGTAGCCGTCTGCATCCTAGCCACGGCTTACCTCATCAGCAGAATCGTCGCCAAAATTGCTCATTTAAAAGGCGGCCGGCCTTACCTTTTTGCTTATATGCTCACCTTTGCCAATACCGGCTTCATGGGGTTGCCTATCATCCGTACGATTTATTCCGGTGAGGCCCTATTTTATGCCGCGACTTATGAC
>CAKRYM010000120.1 GCA_934427095.1 uncultured Bacillota bacterium
GTTGAGGCGCTATTGCATCAATAGGAGCGGCTAATCATGCATGAATTATCCCTTATGGACAACCTGCTTAACGCAGCTAAAGAGCAACTAGCCCCTTATTCGGTAAAAAAAGTAACTGCCGTTCGGGTAAAAGCCGGTGTGTTGGCCAATATTCTGCCAGAAGCTTTTCAGTTTGCCTTTGAAACCTTAAGCCAAGGTACTTATTTTGCTGGGGCAGAGTTGCAATATGAAGAGGTACCTTTTCAGGCCGAATGTCTTCAATGTGGAACTGTTTTTTATGCGAAAAATGTCCAATCCGTCTGTCCGCAATGCGGCTGTGAAAACTATACGATCCTTTCTGGCTTTGACGTCTTTTTAACGGGAATTGATTTTGAGGAATAACTTTATGCGCATTGATACTCAAGTAAACTTATTACAAGCAAATCAAGATTGCGCCGCAGAAAACCGGGTCTTTTTTCAAGAAAAAGGCATTTTTGCCGTGAATATGATTGCTTCTCCTGGCGCTGGAAAAACTGCACTGATTGAGAGTATTCTTGGCTTGGAAGGGTGTGCAGAAGAGATTGCGGTAATCGAAGGCGATCTTGCCACGGCAAAAGATGCGGAGCGGATTCGATCTAGTGGCGCCCAGGTGGTACAGATTAACACAGATGGGGGCTGCCATCTTGACGCAAAAATGATACAGAGGGTGTTACCCGCTTTTGATTTGACTAAAGTCAAGTTTTTGTTAATTGAGAATGTAGGAAATCTGGTTTGTCCCAGTGCTTTTGATCTTGGAGAAGATCTACGGATGATTGTGCTCTCTGTTACAGAAGGGGCAGATAAACCCAGTAAATATCCAACGACGTTTTGTAAAGCGGATGCAGTAATCTTCAATAAAATGGATCTGCTGCCTTATGTTGATTTTGACCTTTCCTTGGCGCAAAAAGATATTCTGCATTTAGCGCCACAATGTCAATTTTTTCAGACCATAGCTCGACTAGGACATGATAAGGGGATGCAAGAAATATACGCCTATCTTTGCGCCCAAAGAAACAGGAAAATGGCCTATGGAAACCGTTAGATATCGAATCGAGATCCGTGGCATTGTACAGGGAGTTGGGTTCCGGCCTTTTGTTTATCATTTAGCCGAGGCAATGGGCCTAAGTGGTCATGTACATAATGATAGCCGCGGCGTATATATTGAAATTCAAGGAAGCGAACAAAGCTGTGCCTTGTTTTTGCACAAGCTCCAGACAGAAGCTCCGGTGGTTTCTCATATTGAGCAAATTTTTTATACGGAAATTAGTCCCAAAAATGAGGCTGGCTTTCAAATTTCCTATAGTAGTGGCCAGGGAAATCAAACATTGATTTCTCCCGATCTTGGTGTCTGTGCAGATTGCCTTAAAGATATTCAGAATCCAAACAATCGTAGATTTCACTATCCCTTTACCAATTGTACGAACTGTGGCCCTCGTTTTACCATTGTACGAGATATGCCATATGATCGCGACAATACCACAATGCAAATTTTTCCGCTATGCCCTCAATGTCAAAGAGAATATCAAAATCCCATTGACCGGCGGTTTCATGCGCAACCTAACGCTTGTTGGATTTGCGGGCCTAATGTTCAACTGCAGTATCAGCATAACGTAAATTATGATGATAAAGCAGTAATGGTTGCTAGAGAACTCTTAACAAATGGCGGCATATTAGCGATAAAAGGTGTCGGTGGGTATCATTTGGCTTGTGACGCTAGAAATGAGGGGGCTGTTTCCCGTCTGCGACAAAAAAAGTGCCGTTGGGAAAAGCCCATGGCTATCATGTGCCAAACGGTACAGCAAGCAGAAGCCTTTTGTTGGCTAGATGAGGAAGAAAGACAGCTTTTAACCTCCAGAAGAAAGCCCATTGTTTTGCTTAGGAAAAAAACAGCGTATGCAGAACAAATCGCCCCTAATATTTGCGGTAATGCCCCCAGGGTTGGCGTCATGTTGCCTTATACACCGCTACATTATTTATTGTTAGAGGACGGCTTCCCTCTGGTGATGACCAGCGGGAATTTTGCCGATGAACCGATTCTCTATACGGACAAAGAGGCAATACAAACCCTTGCACCTATGACAGAGGGAATATTATGGCATAACAGGGAAATTTTACGGCGCTGTGATGATAGTGTAGTGCGAATTTTCCACGGAGATGTACAGTTTTTGCGCCGCTCCCGTGGTTATGTCCCTGAACCGTTGCCTCTACCGCACAATGCTTTTCCTATTTTGGCTTGTGGTGGCGAGCAAAAAAATACCTTTACGCTGACGCGGGGGGAAAATGCTTTCATTAGCCAACATCTAGGAGATTTGACAAATCCAGAGGCATGTGACCAATATCAGCAAGGGATAGAGGATTTTATTGACTTGTTTGCCTGTCAACCCCAAGTCATTGCCTATGACATGCACCCTCGTTATCGTGCTACACAATATGCAAAAGAACATTTTCCCGATCGGCTTTTATTACCGATTCAACATCATCATGCCCATTTAGCTTCTGTCTTAGCGGAATATCAAGAGCAGGATAAAGCCATTGGGCTAATCTATGATGGCACTGGCTATGGTACGGATAATACGCTTTGGGGAGGCGAAGTTTTGGTAGGGGATTTGGCAGCCTTCCATCGAAAAGCAAGCCTGTACCCTCTGCATTTGCTTGGTGGGGAAAAAGCGATTCGCCACCCCTGGCGGCTGGCCCTTTGGGTGCTTAAAGAGGCCTTTGCCGGGGATGTTTCCTATGCGGAAGCCCTAGGTTTGGCTAAGCCGGGTTGGCAAACTCTTTTGCAAATGGCAGATAAGGAAATCGTATCCCCACTTTCTTCCGGGATGGGCCGACTTTTTGATGCAGTTGCTGCTTTGTTGGGCATAAGACATGACACCACTTATGAGGGACAAGCAGCCACGGAATTAGAAGATATTTTGCTTGATCAACCGGAAAGCACTCCTGCCTATCATTTTACTCTGCAAGAAGGAGATATTCTTCGTTTAGATTGGCGACCGGTGATTTGTGCTATGGTAAAGGACTTGCAAAATGGCGTATCTCCAGCGGTGATTTCCGCTGGGTTCCACCAAAGTGTCGTAGAGGTTTCGGTTAGGATTTGCCAGCGGATTCGAACAGAAGAAGGTCTGAACAAAGTAGTGCTTTCCGGCGGTTGTTGGCAAAATTTTTGGCTTCTTCAGCATACCGTAGCTGAGTTAGAGAAGAATGGATTTCAAGTCATGATTAATCGGAAAGTTCCCTGTAATGATGGAGGGCTTTCTTATGGACAAGCGGCTATTGCTGCAGAAAAAATAAAGCGAGGTGAAGCAAATGTGTCTAGCGATTCCCGGCAGGATTGTGGAAATTGATCATGCGGATGCCTGTGCTGTGATTGATTATGATGGAATACGCAAACATGCTTCACTGATGCTTTGGCCCAGTGCCAAAATTGGCGATATGGTGTTGGTTCATGCTGGGTTTGTGATTCAGAAGATAGATGAAACTGCAGCAAAAGAAATTAATCAAGTGGTAAAGGACGTTTACTTTGACGAAAATCACACCGGAAAATAAACAACGCTTTGCGCAATGTTTACAACAGATTCATGCAATTAGCCGTAAGCCCTTGACCATTATGGAGGTCTGTGGGACCCATACCATGAATATCGCCCGCTACGGCATTCGTGGCCTCTTACCACAACACATCCGCTTATTGTCTGGCCCCGGTTGTCCGGTTTGTGTAACGGATGAAGGTTTAATTCAACAAGCTATGCAAATTGCTAAACAACCTGATGTCATCTTAACAACCTTTGGGGATTTGATGCGAGTTCCGGCGGGGCAGGGGAGTTTACAAAGTTGTAGGGAAGCTGGTTGTGACATTCGCATTGTTCTTTCCCCGCTAGACGCTTTACAGTTAGCCAAAGAATCCCCCAAAAAAGAAGTTGTTTTTTTTGCCGTAGGCTTTGAAACCACAGCCCCTTTGACTGCGGTAGCCGTTTCCTTGGCAGCAGAGCAAAACATTTCTAATTTCTTTGTCCTCTGTGGCCATAAAACCATGCCGCAAGCCATATGCGCCCTACTACGAGAAAACACACATATCAACGGCCTATTGGCTCCGGGACATGTTGCGGCAATCACAGGCAGTGAGATGTTCACTTTTTTGTCCACAACCTTAGATATACCCGTGGCCATTAGTGGTTTTGCCCCATGGGAAATATTAACGGCAATTTTGGCTATTGTGCAAATGTGGGAAAGAAACCAGGCGGAATTGATTAACTGCTATCCTTCTGTTGTTACAGCTACAGGAAATCCTACAGCAAAAGCTTATCAAGATCGGGTATTTACCACCACTGATGTGTGCTGGCGAGGGTTAGGTATCCTTCCCAATAGCGGTTTAGTCCTTCGCCCAGAATACGGTCGTTTTTCCGCAGAAAACCGATTCACCCAAGTTTTTCGGGAAATAACACCCACGACCCCCAATGGTTGTTGTTGTGGAACCATCCTGCAAGGAAAACTGCAGCCCAAACAATGCCCCCTGTTTTCCGCTACTTGTCGGCCGGATTCACCAGTTGGCCCTTGTATGGTATCTGGGGAAGGCGCCTGTGCCGCTGCATATCGCTATGAAAGAAAAATTGAACGCGAGGAAGCATATGCAAGATGAATTGATCACCCTACAGCACGGCGATGGCGGGAGAAAGTACCATCAATTGGTTGAAAACATTTTTCGGCCAACTTTTTCTAACATTTATCTTGATCAACAATCGGATTCTGCTGTTTGTCCAGGTACAGCGGGAGACATTGCCCTAACCACAGATAGTTTTGTGGTGCGGCCGCGGTTTTTCCCCGGCGGGAATATTGGCAGGCTAGCGGTTTGCGGCACCGTAAATGACCTTGCAGTTAGTGGTGCTACGCCGAAATATCTGACAGTAGGCATGATATTGGAAGTTGGTTTTCCCATCGCAGAGCTAAAAGAAATTTGTTTATCTATGGCTGCCGCTGCCAATGAAGCCGGTGTTATGTTGGTTACAGGCGATACAAAAGTGGTGGAAAAAGGCTTTTGCGACGGGATCTATATCAATACTGCTGGCGTCGGCTTTTTTTCTGGCCAGCAACCAGAACCAGATGCTATCTGCGACGGAGATGTGGTTCTGTGTTCCGGTAC
>CAKRYM010000121.1 GCA_934427095.1 uncultured Bacillota bacterium
TTAACCATTACATACCTTATAGGCATAACAAGAGCGGGGAATGTAATCCCCGCCCTTGTTCATCAAAGTATATTTTCGATAAAAATAATAAATCCGAGCACATTCCTATTGGGATAATGTGTTCGGATTATTATTAGTTGGTCGGGGTGAGAGGATTCGAACCTCCGGCCTCTGCGTCCCGAACGCAGCGCTCTACCAAGCTGAGCCACACCCCGACAGCCATTTCATTTTACAAAAAATAAAGGAGATTGTCAATATCTTTACAGCATTTTTCTAAAGAGTAAGCTCTGGGCCAGGCTTATCTTCTTCAAGCTGAGGCAATTCTGAAATGCTATTTAACCCAAAGAACTCCAAGAATTGCTTACTCGTACCATAAAGGATAGCTCTGCCAGCTCCTTCAACGCGGCCAACCTCACAAACCAAATGCTTGTCTAACAAAGTACTCATGACCCCGTCACAGTCCACCCCACGGATTTCGCTAATTTCCGCCCGGGTAATCGGCTGTTTATAAGCGACAATGGCCAAAGTTTCCATGGCTGCGGCAGAAAGCTGCTGAAATTTTGGTCGGTAAAGCTTTTCAATGAAAGGCGCATATGCCGGGTCAGTCACCATTTGCACACCGCCAGCCACAAAACGTGGACGAATTCCCCTCCCCTGATAATCTTGTATCAATTCCTCGCAAGCCGTCTGTATTTCTTTTTTCTTTACGCCAAAAATATCCGCCAGCTGTTCAAGGGAAAGCGGATCCGAAGCCACAAACAATAAGGCTTCCAGTCCATATTTTACTGTGTCCTGGTCCTTTTTTTCAGGAAGACAGCTGTTCTGTCCATTCTCGCTCATATTTGCTTAAATCCCCTGAATGTAAATAAATCTCCCCAAATTCCTGGCTTTGCACAACCACAACAACGCCTTGCCGTACCAATTCCAACAAGGCAAGAAAAGTAACAATAAACGAAAGACGGCTATTGCATGTTTCAAAGACGTCAGCAAAGGATATTCCATCTGGATGATCAAGCAACTGATGAAACAAATATTCCATCCGATCTTCCAAAGTGACCTGCTCCCGATGAATTTGCATCACCAGTACACCGCGGTCTTTTGCCTTGGCTAACACATGTTGAAACGCGGTTTCTAAATCTCTTAAGGTTTTGCCATCCAATGGGTTTTCGTGAGAAAATAAATTGGCAAATTCTTCCGGCTCATTATGGCGAATGAAGAGCCTTTTTTGTTCCTCATGCATTTCATTCATGGTTTGCGCCACTTCCTTGAAACGCATATATTCTAACAGGTCACGCACTAATTCTTCTCTTGCGTCCTCCCCTTCAGCAACCTCTTCCTCCGTGGGATGTGGCAATAAAAGCTTAGCTTTAATGGAAAGTAACGTCGCTGCCATCACCAAAAAAGAAGACGCCACTTCTAAGTCCATTTCCTGCATACGCTGCAAATAGTCCAAATATTGATCGGTAATTTTGGCAATGGGTATATCCAAAATATCGATCTGATTTTCTCTAATCAAATGTAGCAGTAAGTCAAAAGGCCCTTCAAATACCGGTAATTCTATGCGTAATGCTTCCGCAGTCATTAGAGTTTCATTGCCTCACGAACCATTTCCATGGTTTCCCGCGCCACTGTTCTAGCTGCCGAATTGCCAGCATCTACAATTTCATCCAGCATTTTCGGGTTTGCTTCATAAAAGGCGCGTTTTTCCCGCATGGGCTCAAGGAAATCATTGATCCGTTGCGTCAGCTTTTTCTTGCATTCCCCGCAACCAATCTTACCAAGTTTACAGTTTTCACAAATCTCTGCCTGTTCTTCCTGATTATAAAAACCTTGATAAGCGTAGACAGCGCAAACATCTGGATGACCAGGATCGTCCTTATGAATACGGCTTTTGTCGGTCACCATATTCCAGACCTTGTCCTTCACTTCCTTAGCGGAAGAAGCCAAATCAATCACATTACCATAGCTTTTGGACATTTTCCGGTTATCAGTCCCCGGTAAGATCGGAATATGATTAAATACTGGCTTGGGTTCCATAAAAATCTCACACTGATACAGGTGATGGAACCGGCGAATCAACTCACGGCATAATTCCAAATGGGGAGCCTGATCCTCCCCTACCGGTACGCCAACAGGGCGATACATCAAAATATCCGCCGCCATCAGCAAAGGATAACCCAAAAAGCCATAGGTTGCGATATCCTTGCCTTTTTCCCGGAAAGCTTCTAATTGCCCTTTATAAGTAGGAACTCTCTCCAGCCAAGAAATAGGCGTAATCATGGAAAAAAGCAGATGGAGTTCTGCATGTTCTTTAATATCAGACTGATGGAAAATATGGCATTTTTCCGGGTCAAGGCCGGCACTTAGCCAGTCAATCACGATTTCCCGTTTATTATCGCAAAGAT
This sequence comes from uncultured Bacillota bacterium, assembly GCA_934427095.1. Lineage (GTDB taxonomy): Bacteria > Bacillota > Dehalobacteriia > UBA4068 > UBA4068 > RGIG3155. The sequence goes on from CAKRYM010000121.1 coordinate 2,406, forward strand.
GCCCGGTATCGTCAAATTGCGTGGTGATCGCATGCCAGTCTGCTGTAAACCAATACGCATCATACTGGTCGCACAGTTTAATCCATTCGGCAATCACACGCTGATGTCCTAAGTGAAGTCGCCCCGTGGGACGCATACCGCTAAGCATTCTCTCTTTCACTGCCATAAAATTCTCCTTTGTCCGTGGAAATATCAACTTATCTTTTTCTAAAATATACCAAATAAGCGGAATAACCCGTTCATCATCCAGTTTGCCGGAGTAGAAATGATTATCCCCAAAACATCAATTCGTGGTAAGCCTAATATCCCTAAAATATCTGGAATAAAGACCAATAGCAAAAGAATCCCAAAACCATATTGCTCCAAAGAAAAAGCGATATGCATATGTCGGTCAGGCAAAAGGCCGCCCAAAATTTTCGATCCATCCAAAGGCGGAATGGGGATTAAGTTAAACACCGCCAGGGTCAAATTAATACTAACAAAATAATACAAAAAAGAAAAAAAGTAACCGATAACTAAGCTTTCTCCACTAGAAAAGTGGTAGATCAAGGCTAAAAGGCCTGCGCCGACAAAAGCTTCTAGCAAGTTCATGACAGGTCCAGCCGCAGAAACCAGCACCAATTTCTGTTTCCGTTTTGCGCCATAATACCAAGGATTAATAGGCACAGGCTTGGCCCAGCCAAACCCTGCTATAATCAACAGCAAGGTCCCCACGATATCCAAATGCCGCAATGGATTCAGCGTCATACGCCCCTCTTCACGGGGAGTAGGGTCCCCAAAGGCATAAGACACCCTAGCATGGGCGTATTCATGAAAAGTTAGTGCAACAATAATGGCCGGCACCACAAACACAATTCGGTGAAGATTAAACAAGCAGTTTTGCCCTCCAAATCATATTATATCAAGCACAGTGACTGAAGACAAGAAAGAACTTATTTCTTATTTCTTTTTTCTTTGGCTTTTCTTTTCCTCTGTTTTCCGTGCAGATGGGGCAGATACATCCAATACAGGTTTTTTGCGAGTAGCATAAAGGATGAGCGCCCCGGCAAGAATGCTCACTGCGCACCAAAGCTGTGCGGCGTAAAACGGACCAATCATCAAAGGATCGTTCCGAAGATATTCCAAGAAAAACCGCCCCAAATTATAAAAAATTAGGTAGCAAGAAAAAATATAGCCATAACGATGGGGCTTGCGGATTAAGGAAAATAACAAGAAAAAGATGGCGATATCCATAACCGACTCATAAAGAAAAAGAGGATGGTGATACGCCCCTTCAGCATAAACCTGTAATGGCATCCAGGACCAAAAGGAATCCGCTTGGATTACTGGTCCATAGGCTTCACGATTAATATAATTCCCCCACCGGCCGATGCCCTGGGCTAAAATAAGTACCACGGAAAAGATATCCGCCCACTGCAAAAAGTTTTCCCGTTTTTTATGACAATAGATCAGCATGACAACGACGACCAGGAAAATACCACCGTGAATCGCAGAGCCGCCTTTCCAAATCATGATAATTTCATTTAAATGCTGACCATAATAAGACCAATTGACCAACACATAATATAAACGTGCACCAACAATGGCCGAAGGAATAATCAGCAATAAAAGATCTAGAAAATGGTCTGGATTAAGGTGCTGTCGCAATATTTCTCGATAAGCTATAAACATGGCAATCAACATACTGATGCTGATAATTACGCCATACCAATGTACAGAAAAACTACCAATACGAAATGCTACCGCAAATAAAGATAAGTCCACCTGAAATTCCTCATTTCGTCAAACATAATTTTATGCCCACATTCCCCAAAGCCATGCTTTGCCCGGAAAGAGGGCGACAACATTGCCTTATTATAGCATACATCTTCTTAAAATCATATAGCAGTCCTAAAGAAAATCTGTTATAATGACTACCGGAGGTTTATATGTTAGATACCATTCAATTCCATGATATTCATTTAGAAGACAAACCCATATTTGACCATTATTTTAAGCTATGTCCACGTAATCTCATTACCTATTCTTTTACCTCTGCCTATATCTGGCGACATTGGGATCATTATTGTTGGACAGAAATAGACGATGCGTTGGTTTTAATGAACAAATATCCGGATGAGGACTACATGCTAGCCCCTATTGCCGATCAGGAAGACAAAGTCTTAGCGGCCACTGAACGGATGCTGGATACTTACGCTCGCGCGGGGAAAAAACTTCACTTTACGGAAATCACTGAAGATCTGTTGGCCATGTACGAAAAAAATTTTCCCAATCGTTTTGTTGCTACAGAGGTTCGAGATTGTGGAAACTATATCTATGAACAAACTGCGCTAGCAACTCTGTCTGGGAAAAAATACGACGGTAAACGAAATCACCTACATCATTTCTTAAAGGAACAAGAGAATTGGGTATTAAAACCCCTTGATCCAGAGATTGCGCTGGAATGTAAAGAAATTTTTCCTATCTGGACTGAAAAAATGCATCCACATGACGCAGAACTGGCCTTGGAAGCAGTTGGGGTAAAAGACGCGCTAGACCACTTTTCAGCGTTGAAATTAGAGGGGGCAGCCCTCTATGTAAAGGGGAAATTAGCGGCCTTTACCTTTGGGGAACCCCTTACCCCGGAAATGTATTGCCTGCATGTGGAAAAAGCAAATAGCGAAATTCGTGGCATATATCAAGCTATTAACAATTTTTATGTCAAAGAATATTGTAAAGATT
>CAKRYM010000122.1 GCA_934427095.1 uncultured Bacillota bacterium
AAAGCACGGTCAATACCTGTTCATGACTGGCTACCCAACGTAAAGCTGCCGCCGCATTGCTAGCAAAGCCCGCTTTTTGTAAACAAGCCGTGGCTTTGGGCGGCAGTTTCACCAAAGTACCGCCTCGGATAGGCTCCATCACAATAATAGGCAAATCTGCTTGTTTCAACAAAGCATACTGGCCGGCGGCATCTTGATCCCCCTGCCAATCAAAATAATTCATCTGAATCTGGGCAAAATCCCAATCATAACAATGCAAAATCCCTGGCAAAGCTTCCGGTTGGTCATGAAAAGAAAAGCCAAGGTAAGTGATGCGGCCGCTTTGCCGCAATTGATCCAAGAATCGCAATACTCCCTGTTTAAGTAGCTTTTCCCAAGCTTCTTTGGTCAAGGAATGAATTAAATAAAAATCCAGGTGATCCGTATGGAGATTGGTTTCGAAAATCTCCAGCATATCCTGTTCATTTCCTTCTGGGGGGCAGTTTCCAGCCTGGCATTTTATCCGCCAGGTAGAAACGATCCCGGTCATGGCGGTCCACCAATAGTTCGCCCACCATGCGTTCGCTTTCGCCCTGATAGTACACATAAGCGGTATCGAAATAATTCACGCCCTGACTTAATGCCAGATCAAACATTTCCGTTAATTCTTTGCGGCAAATGCCCGTTTTATCCTGTGGCAACCGCATGGTGCCAAAGCCCAACAAGGAAGGACCGCTGATTTTCCCCAGCTTACGATGTTCCATAATCCTCATTCCTTTCCCAGCGCCGCTTTTTTCAGCGGACCACCGTTTTGCTACACAGTATACTAATAGCATTATAACAAAAAAAAATCTTTTGTGCAGCTTTAATTTTTAGATACATTGTTGTATAATAAATCGGCATGCCCAAATACATATAAGTTGTAATCTTGTGGAGGTTTCAATTACATGCCCCGTCATAATGCAAAACGTAAACTTCGTCAGGCTTTGCTGGATTTACTGGTAGAGCATCCTTTAGATAAGGTGGACGTTCAAGATATCGCCGCACAAGCGGAAGTGAGCAGACAGACCTTTTATTATAATTTTGCCAATAAAAAAGTGCTGATCCAATGGATCATTACCGATAACTTAGAACAAGCCTTAACCGCATTCCGCTATCATCGCAATTTACGTACATACCTGGATCATCTGTTTTCTTCTGCCATAGAATGCCGCGTCCTATATACCCAATTGGAGCAGCACACCATGGCTGACTGCGATTATGCAAAAATGGCAGCCCAGGGCTTTTGGGAATGCGCGGGAGCTTTGGACAATACCCTTTCTGCGGAAGAACTACACGTAGTAGGCTGCATGATTAGCGGCTGCCTAAGCTACTGGGTAAGAAATAGTCAGCCAGGTAATCCCCTTTTACTCACGGATATGATTTTGCATCACCTGGAAGAATCCGCCCTAAAAACCTTACTGAACGCAGAATAATACGCCTTCCCCGGCATAACCTAGCGTTTGCCGCATATATTATGCCCATAGAAACCGATGCAAAGGTGGGCATATCAATGAGAAGGGACAGAATCATTATCGCCGCGCTATGCGTTGCCGCCATTGGCGTCTGCGTAGCCGGAAACAACTGGGTTGAACAGCTACAATTATTTAAACACGGCGACACGGAAACCCAAATGCAAGAAGAACAAGCCACGGAAGATCAGGATAGCACAATCGTGGAGGATCAGCTGCAAAGCTCCTTAAACAATACCAGCGCCCAAGAAGAGCAGCCGCAAGAGGAAGACGCTCAGGATCAAGATCAGGTAGACGGTGAAAGCACGGAAGTGGTCCTGTATTTCGCTTCTGCGGATGGGAACACCCTGGAGGGAGAAGTGCGGGAAATCCCCAAGGAAGACGGTGTCGCCCGGGCTACCATGAATCAATTGATTTCCGGGCCTAGGGATGAGGATCTTACCGCCACCTTACCCACTGGCACAGAATTGTTGGACATCGATATTTCCAACGGCCTCTGCACTGTGGACTTCAACGAAGCCCTGATGAATGGGCTGACGGATAGTGGCGCGCAGCTGATGGCCTTATACAGTATTGTCAACACCCTAACGCAGTTCGATTCCGTGGAGCAGGTACAGATTCTGGTAGAAGGTCAGCAATTAGGAGAAATCAGCGGCGTAGACGCATCCCAGGCCATGACTGCCATGAGTTTTTAACACTTTTTGAACATAATAGGCCGGTTCACCAAGGGTGAACCGGTTTTTTTAAAGGATTCTCTTCATAAGGCACGAATGTAATCTAAATACAGCCTTTTGGCGGAGATCTTGTGGAAAAACCACTTTAAACAAAGAAAAGGGGCGTCATAATGACCATTGTTCACGCAATCTGTACTGTATGCCAAGGAATTCATACTGTAGACGACCAAAAAGACGCTGCGATTTGCCCCCTTTGCGGCGAAGCTTATGTGGTAGAAAGAGCTGTTCGCCGCTATCGGGAAAATTTTCCCTCTTGGGATGATGAAAAAGCCTATTCTGATTTTATCATTGACGACCAAGGCGTATTGACTGCTTATCATGGGCAAGCAGAAACCGTCATCCTGCCGCCAGAGGTCAAAGCCATCGGCGACGAAGCCTTTGCTTACTGCACCAGCATACGCCGGGTGGAAATTCCTGCCAGCGTGGAAACCATCGGGGACTGCGCTTTCTTAAAATGCACCCAATTAGCAGAAGTGATTTTGGCTGATGCAAGTATACAAATCAGCAGTAACGCCTTTTGGGATACGCCTTATTTCCAGCAGGAAATCGCCCTAAGACAGGCGGAAAGCCGCCGGGAACAACAAGCTTTTTGGCGGCGTATGGGCCGTTGCAAACAATGCGGCGGACCTCTGCGTCGGAATGTCTGCAAAGATTGCGGTTGGAAACAAGAAGATTAATCTTTTCCTTCCCCCTGGGCTAAGTGTCCATGGTTCCAACAAAAAAGAAACGTTATCCATATAAAAAATCCTCCTCTTTTCAAAAAGAGGAGGATTTTTATGCTTTCGGCGGGCCATTCCATGGCCGGAAACGAGAAAAGGAAAGGCCGAATTGCATCAGCACCTTACCCACCACATGATCGATCTGTTCTTCCAAAGAAGAAGCGCCGTGATAAAACGTCAACATCGGCGGCACAATGGCGCAGCCTGCTTCCATGGCGGCAAGCATATTTTTCACCTGGATACGATTTAACGGCATTTCCCGGGTAACCAATACGACCGGGCGGCCTTCCTTCAAACAACAATCCGCCGCCCGCACCAATAAGGTCGCGGAATACCCATTGGCAATGGCGGAAAGGCTTTTCATGCTGCAAGGCAGCACAATCATGCCTTCGGTGAGAAACGAACCGGAAGCAATGGCTGCGGCAAAATCTTTGTCATCATACACATAATCCCCTAATGCCTCCACTTCCCCTAAGCTTAGATCGGTTTCCAAAGCAAAGTTGCGCTTAGCCCCTTCCGTAATGACCAAATGAATTTCATAATCCGGATAAGCCCGCAAAGCTTCTAAGAGGCGATAACCCATAATCACCCCGCTGGCGCCAGATATACCCACAATAAGCCGCTTTTTCTGTTCTGTTTCTGTACTTTGTCCGTGGATAATCTCCACCTCCCATACAAAGGAATTGGGTCAAACAATACCAAGCAAATGCCAATAAGGATAAGTCACCAATACTGTAAACACCAAACCAACCCCAATCCGCACGGCCATAATGCGAATCAAGTATTTACTGTGTAGCCAACCATAGGCATACAACAGCATCAAAGGGGCGATTTCATAAGGGAGCAAGGCATGGTTAAAGCCCATAATCATGGCATACCCCCCTAAGGTAGCGGAATAGCCTAAGGTGGTCGTTAGCTCCGCTACTGGCACCATCAAGGTACCGATTAAGGCCAAAGGGTTCAGGGCAAAGTTGGCGATAATGGCAAATACATAAATCATCATCACCAGGCCCAAGCTGGAGAATTGCGAAAAAATAGGATAAACAAAATCCACTACTATACCAGGGATGTCCAGTAAGGTCGCTACTTTCCCAATGGCTAAAGCGCCGGCCAAATAAAAGACAATGGAAAATTTAATCTGGTCAAAATCCTTATTTTCCAACAGTTTGACGCCAGGACAAAAGCATAGGCTGCCCATTAACACCATGACCCAAGCGCTTTCTATGCCATGAAGGTTCTCGGTTAAGAGCAGAATAATGATGACCACGCTCACCACCGTTACCTTTTTCTCCTGCTTGGTCATGGGGCCTAACTGGGCGTATTGCGCTAACAGCGTTTCTTTAGGGATTTGTTTGCATTTGGGTTTCAGTAAAAAAACCAAGGCCACGGAAACTACTGTCCAAAGGAGAGCAGGCAGCAGCATATCCTTAGCCCAGCCCAGCCAAGTAATCTCCACACCCATACTCTGTAAAATACTGGCGGAAAGAATGCTGTCCGTGCTGGCCGTGAGAAAAGCCATTTTGGGGGACCACAAAGCCAAAAAGACCACCAGCATAATGGCAGAAGCAGTCTTGTCCTTAGGCGAAAGGCCGATCAATTCACATAAACCAATAGCAATGGGCGTTAAAATCAGCACCTTGACCATGACCGAAGGGATTAATGGCGTCAATATGGTACAGACCAAGGCCAAAGCCAAAGCAATCCCTCGAAAGGAAGTGCCGGTAAAGAGCAAAATACGGTAAGCCAACCGCTTTACCAGGCCGGTACGCAACAAAGCTTGGCCAAAAATCAAACCGCCAATCACAATCCAGGGCGTATCCGTAAGCCAGCCCCCTAAAGCGACTTCCACTGGGGCTACCTGAAAAACAATATAAAATACCGGTAAAAGAATGCCCACAATGGGATCGGAAATCAGCTCAAAGGCCCACATCAAAATAGCCCACAGGGTAATCATCAAAAAAGCCTTGATTTCATAAGTAGCAGGCACAAAGCATAATGCCGCCAACAAAACCAAGGAAATCCCCCATATAAAGATGCTATTAATTTTTTTGAAAAAACATACTGAAATTCTTGTATTTCAAAATCACCTTTTTCTTGAAGAGCTTCATATACC
>CAKRYM010000123.1 GCA_934427095.1 uncultured Bacillota bacterium
GATTTTCGCCGTTTCCAAAACTGCCGCCACCGACCACAGCAGACACGAAAGTACCAAGTGCGAACAAGACTCGAAATGCTGCCTCTTTGTACCCGCATTTTGACGGCGCAAGGGGTACGCCCCATTACAGAAAGGGATAAAGCAAACATCACGCAGCTTTGTTTAACCATGTCCGAAAGCGCCCTGCGCGTGCTAGGTTTTGCCATGCGTTCCTTATCGGTTCCACCAGAAGAAGATGAGGAAAACGTGGAATTCGACCTAACTTTTATCGGTGTGGTCGGGATGATTGACCCGCCTCGTAAAGAAGTTGCGGAATCTGTACGGACTTGCCGCGCCGCAGGTATCCGCACGATTATGATTACTGGCGACCATAAGGTGACTGCCCTAGCTATCGCCAAAGAACTGGATATTTACCGGGAAGGAAATACCGTTATTGCCGGCGATGAGTTAGATGCCATGAGTGATGAAGAGCTGGATCAGGCGGTGAAAACCACCACGGTTTTTGCCCGAGTCTCCCCTGCTGATAAATTGCGCATTATCCAAAGTTTGAAACGTACTGGCGAAGTAGCGGCCATGACCGGTGACGGCGTCAACGACTCCCCTGCCTTAAAAGCCGCGGACATCGGCGTAGCCATGGGGATTACCGGTACAGACGTGGCCAAGGATGCTGCAGACATGATTCTCCTTGACGACAGCTTTACCACCATTGCTTATGCCATCAAAGAAGGCCGCCGAGTATACCGCAATATTCAAAAGGTAATTCAATTCCTCTTGGTGGGCAATATCGCGGAAATTTTAACGCTATTTGTGGCAACGATATTTAACTGGAACGCGCCTTTGTTGGCGGTACACATTCTGTGGGTCAACCTGGCTACGGCGACCTTGCCTGCTTTGGCTTTAGGCGTCGACCCGGCTAGCAAAAACATTATGAAACACCCGCCGGTCAAAACAGGCACTTTGTTTGAAAAGGATTTGGTACGCCGCGTCATTAGACAAGGTATTTTCGTTGCCGCCATGACCACGGTGGCTTATTGGATTGGCGTTAGTATGGAAAACCATATGGTTGGGCAGACCATGGCCTTCTGCGTATTGGCGTTTTCCCAGATGTTGCGGGCCTTTAACCAGCGCTCTAACACAGAACCGATTTGGATACGAGCCGAAGAGGTAAACCCCTGGTTAGTGGTTTCTTTCTTGGTTTCCTTGGGGCTGATGCTTTGCATCCTGTTTATCCCTGCCTTACAAACGGCATTCCGCCTTACTCTGCTAAACAGTACCCAATGGTGGACGGTTATCGGCTTGTCTCTCCTTTCCGTACTCCAAGTGGAAGTGGTCAAATTCATCAAAAAATCCCTACGGAAACAGCCTTTTCCAGCTGAATAAAAAACGCTGATCCTAAGATAGGATCAACGAAAAACCGCATCAATCAGCATACTCTATATGTTGATTTTCAAAACAGCTCTCTGCTTTCCGCATAGAGCTGTTTTTCTCTATCACTAACCTCCTCTTTCTTGCCAAAGAGGAAAGAAACGTGATAAGATGAACATATCTTCTTTCCCGAGCAAACCCTTTGCCCGGGAAGCTGCAGGAGGCGCCCATGGCCCAAATTATCGAAATTACTGATCTTGACAGAGCAGAGCTAGATGTGTTTACCCGGCTTACCGATCCTCAGCTGAGGAACAAATTAGAACCGGAAAAGGGCATTTTCATTGCAGAAAGCCCCAAAGTTATCCGTTTAGCCTTACAAGCAGGCTGTAAACCGGTTTCCTTTCTCATGGAACATAAGCATATTACTGGGCAAGCCCAAGATATCCTCTCTGCTTGGCCGGATCTTCCCGTTTATACGGGCAGTAGGGAGCTGCTGTCCAATTTGACTGGCTACCCCTTAACCAGGGGAGTGCTCTGCGCTATGCTGCGGCCAACATTACCCACAGTAGAAGCGGTTTGCAAGGGTGCACAACGCATCGCCGTGCTGGAAGGAATAACCGATTCCACCAATGTAGGCGCCATCGTCCGTTCGGCTGCCGCCCTGAATATCGACGCTGTTCTCTTGACCCCATCCTGCTGCGATCCCCTCTGCCGGCGTGCTATCCGAGTCAGCATGGGAACCATTTTCCAAATTCCCTGGACACGCTTGGGCAACGAACCAAAGGATTGGCCCCAAAATGGTACCCAGCGCCTAAAAGCCCTTGGCTTTAAAACCGTTGCCATGGCCCTTAGAGAGGATGCGCTGTGTATTGATGACCAGCGCTTAGCCCAAGAAGAAAAACTGGCAATTGTGCTGGGAACAGAAGGAGACGGTTTAGCCGCCAATACCATTGCCTGTTGCGATTATACGGCGCAAATTCCCATGGCTCATCAGGTAGATTCCCTGAATGTTGCGGCGGCCAGCGCCGTAGCGTTTTGGCAGCTGCGCGCGAAACCCTGCTAAGATTATTCTTTTGGTACTAGGGTCAAGCTAACGACTTCGTTGTTTACCCAGAGACGCAAAGGCGGCCCCCAATAACCAGCACCAGAAGTGACCAGCAAATATTGCTCTCCTTGCTGCCGGATACCATAGATCGGGGCAGAAAAAATTAGCTGCTGCAAAAAATTTCCCGGGAAAGTCTGGCCACCGTGGGTATGGCCGCTCAACACCAAAAAAGCGCCTTCCGCCCAATTCTGTTTATAGGTTTGCGGTTGATGATCCAAGATCAGCAAAGGCTTGTCCTGGCAAGTAACAGGAAGAACAACATGCTTTTGTCGCAAAGGATCTACCTTATCCCGCCGACCATAGATGACCAACCCCTTTTTCTCCACAAAAGTATCTTGCAGCACCAAAAAGCGGCATTGCCGTAGCCAATGTAATCGTTCTTCTTCTGGAAAAAGATTATCGTGATTCCCCAAGCAAGCATAGGTTGGCGCTAATTGGGTTAAAGAACAAAGAAGCCGCTGCTTCTCTTCTCTACCCCGCAATTCCGCAAAATCCATATCAAACAAATCGCCGGCGATAAGAATAATATCCGGTGCAGCCTTTTCTGCTTTGTCCACGATACGTTGGAGCATAGCATTGGTAGTAAAATAGCCCAAATGCAGATCAGAAAGAAGCAGTAGCCGTACCTGTTTTTGTACAGGGGCAGGAATCTCATAGGTTTTGCTACGGAAAACACGGGCATTCAGCACCCCAAAGAGGTATATTGCCCCAAAAACAGCCAAGGCGATCCACCCAGCAAGGACCATATCCTCACGACTTAAACTACCCCAAATTTGCTTAAACAACAAAAGAAGTAAGGCCTGGGCCCAAAAGGCTAAGGCTAAATAAATCCCAGCCCACATCCAGCCTTCGCCTAGACGATGAAAAAACTTTCGCGCCGGCCCCCAAGGAAGCAAATAACTCAAGGAGATCGAAAGGGAAAGGAGTAGCCAAAGGGGCCAGAACCACCAGGTGCTTCCCCCATCCAAAAGAAGGGTAACCCAATGCCAAAGGGGCAAGGCTGCCACCACAAAAACCCCGCTAATACAGAGCAAACCACCTAAAAAAAGAGGAATCTTTTTTTTCTGCATCACTGTCTCCTTAACCGAAAAATAGCACAACCCTTTCCTTTTTCTGTGTTTATTTTATCATAGCGGGACTTCTTTGCCTAGAAAAACCATTGACGAATCTTTCCCCAGCTGTTTTTTCGCCTTAAGCAATAGAAAAGGAAACCTTTTCCTCTTGGCGAATTGATGCAGAGAACGTTCATTGTAGAGGAAGGGGTTTACCATGCGCGTTACTTATCTTGCCCATAGCGGTTTTCTGATCGAAACAACAACAAGCTACTATCTGTTTGACTATTACCAGGGCGAATTACCAACGCTAAATTGTCATCTTCCTATTGTGGTGTTTTGTAGCCATAGCCACAGAGATCATTATCAACCAAAGATCTTTGCTTTGCTGCAATCGTTGGGGATGACGCAAATTTTTGGCGTCTTAGCCAAGGATATTTCCAAAAGAAGATATCCAGAAGGCATAGAGATTCTGCGGGCTTATGCCAATCAAACCTATTCCCTGCCCCAAGGGGAAATCCTGGAAACCCTCCTCTCCACAGACAGCGGCGTGGCTTATCTCCTCACCACAACAGAGGGTGTAATTTATCACGCCGGGGATTTGAACGATTGGACCTGGGATGGAGAGCCAGAGGAGGAAAACCGCATGATGCGGGGAAATTACCGGCATGAGATTGACAAACTCAAAGGGCGCTCAATCGATCTAGCTTTTCTCCCCTTAGACCCCAGGCAAGAAGGGGATTATGCCGCAGGTATGTGCTATTTTTTGAAAAAAATACAACCAAAGATTGTCTACCCCATGCATTATTGGGATGAACCTAACATCATCCAACAATTTTTACAAGAGTTCCCAGAATACGAAAATGTGGTACAAAATACCGAGGAAAGCAGAAAGGGGAAAACCTATGCATTTTCAAATGATACACGAGAATTATAATGTCAGCGACCTGGATAAATCCCTTGCTTTTTATGAAAAAGCGCTGGGACTTAAGGAACGCCGTAGGAAAACCACAGAGGACTTTATCATCGTCTATGTGGGGAATGAAACCAGTAACTTTGAACTGGAACTCACTTGGCTCAAGGATCATCCGCAGCCCTATGATTTAGGCGAAGCAGAATTTCACTTAGCTTTCGAAACAGAGGATTTTGCCGCAGCGCACCAGCTTCATCAGGAAATGGGCTGCATCTGCTATGAAAACCCAAGCATGGGAATTTATTTTATTGAAGATCCTGACGGTTACTGGCTAGAAGTTGTGCCGGCTAAATAGGGATTAAGGAAGTAGACCACAAAACCACAGAAAACAAAAAACACCGGGCAACCGGTGCTTTTTTCATCAAGCAGCATTTCTAAATACCGCTTAACTCATTCATCAGTGAAGTTAACCGTACTTGGCAAGGATGTTTTGTACACAAGCAAAGAGAATACCCTTCTAAGCAAGATAGCAGTTGCAACGTAACCCCAGACAGAAGCGGGAAATTCCCTTTCTCATTTACGACGGAAAAAGCATCCAAACCTAAAGCTAAGCCTTGGCC
>CAKRYM010000124.1 GCA_934427095.1 uncultured Bacillota bacterium
AAACCATGTTCTGTCCCTGCTCTTAACGGCAGGGACAGATTTGTATCTGGAGAGGAGGACGAATATGAGGAGAAGCATATTTCCCTATCTGGTGAAAAAATTTTGTCTTGGGCTATTGATGGTGATGTGTATCACATCCATTATGGTATTTCCTGCCTCAGCATCTGCGGAAGCAGCAACGGTTGATCTGGAGGATGGTGAATATTCCATAGAAGTCATACTGTAGGGTGGAAGCGGACGGGCGACTATTACATCTCCGGCAATTATGACTGTACGGGGTGGAAAGGGTTATGTTCAGATTGAATGGAGCAGCCCGAACTATGACTACATGAAGGTAGAAAATAAAATTTTTAAACCACTCCAGGAGGCTGGAAATTCCACTTTTGAACTTCCGATTATAGATTTTGATATGCCAATAGCGGTCGTTGCGAATACCACAGCAATGAGCACACCACATGAAATCGAATATACATTAACCTTCCTCCAAGACACCATAAAACAAGACACATCTTTTGAAATGATGGCTATGGTTGCAGGAACGGTAATTGTAATTGCCATAGTCGTAATTATCTCCTTTTTGGGGATTCATAAGAAACGGAGGAGCAAATAAAATGAGAAAAATGGCAGCTTTGCCGCGGCTATCTCCGGCGAAAAAGAAGAAATGGGGGAACCGGGCATTTATCCCAAACAATGGAATATCCAGAATTTGCAGATAGATGGGGAATATGACATTTCGGAGCTGTCCCCGGAATATGGCACCATAACGCTGGAGGTCAAAACAGACGCCGTAACCTTAGAAACAGCCGCCACTTCTCTTTTGGAATTGCGGCGGATCATGGAAGAGGCCCAACTTCCTTTTTGCTCTGTTGAGCTATGGGTATTCCCCCTTGCGCAAAAAGAGAAGGAAAACCTGACCGAGCCTTTGCACATTTTAAATTTCGGCTGGGCGGATATTGTTGCCGATGGTTTAGAAGAAAAGCCTCAGCAAGCGTTAGAAAACACCTATGCCTATTATGGGGATCGGCCATAAGTACAGAAAAGCAGAAAAGAGATCCGACCATACAAAAAGCACCCGGTTCAACCGGGTGCTTTGTTTTCCCAAAGGCAGAAAAAGGGCTTTTTTCAGGGTATACCTGTGCCTAAAGGGGGTATACCCTTAGGCAAGATGGGGTATAAGTCCAGCTAGAACTATTTTTGCTCAGCAGAGAGCCGTCTGGCCACCAGCATTTCCGTCACATCGGTGAGCACCAATTTTTCCTCTTGATTATAGACCTTGGTGGTTAATTCCAGGGTGCCGTTATAGGGATTACGGGGATAAAGATTGGTTACTTCGATTTCTCCTCTGAGCATATCCCCGGCATAAACTGGCAAAGACCAGGCGATGTTTGTAGACATGCCGGCAATGAATTGTTCCCCAGCCAAATCGTTTTCCGCCAAATACCGGCTCCAAATGAGCATAAAGCACATGACCCCAGGAGCGATAATCTTACCAAAGCGGGTGGTTTCCGCATAATTTTCATCCAGGTGCAAGGGGAGAGGATCGTATTTTTGCGCGAAATCCTTCATGTTTTCTAAGGTAATGAGAACCGGGCTGGTGACGATTTTTTGATGCAGGGAAATATCTTCCAGGTACATGACACTCTCTTCTTTCTTTTTTCGCCAAAGGCGAAAGGATTAGGTGAACAGACGATAATTATACTATTTTAGCACAAAAAGCCATCCTCTGCAAGGGAAAATCCGTTTTTCTCCGCCTTGCCTTGGGCCAAGGGCTGTGATAAGATAAAAGGGAAAGAGAAAACAGAAGGGAAGAAAGCCCCATGCGCGAACGGGAATTAAAAGCTTGGGCCAGGGCCATACTCCTCTTTGGCCTGGGCCAGCTGGTGATGCTGGCCTTGTTTTGGTTTTTCCCTGGGCTGATTCGGGGCGCGGCCGCGGCGGCTTTGCTCAGCGTGTTTATTCTGGCTGGAGCTGGGCGTATGCTTTATTTGCTGAAGCAATACCCCAAGGAATAGGACAATGGCTTTTAGGCGGTACAGTCGAAACATAGCGCCTTACCCGGTGCATTGGCCGGGATATATGGATAGAAATTTCATAGAAAGAAGGGGATTCCCATGGAAGAGCGGATTGAAAACACAATGAAGGCTTTTCGGAAACATATGTTCGAAATCGAGTATTTTGAAACCGGGGCGGAAGCCGTGTCTTGGGTAACGGAGCAGCTGGAAGCGGGCAGCAGCGCAGGCTTTGGCGGCAGCACCACCGTAAAGGAATTGGGCTTAAAAGAAGCCCTGAGCAAAAAGGGTGTCATCCTCTTTGACCCGGACACTGCGGAAAACGCCAAAGAAGCCACCTTGCAGGCCAGGGATGCGGACGCTTATTTCTGCTCTGCCAATGCTTTGGTGGAGGACGGCAGCATTTTGAATGTGGACGGCACGGGGAATCGGGTTTCTGCCTGCGCCTTTGGGCCTAAGCATTTGTATTTGCTGGTAGGCGTGAATAAGCTGGTGCCGGATTTGGACGCGGCCATGGAACGGATCAAGGAAGCGGCAGTGAAAAATTGCCAGGCCTTAAAGAAAAAGACCCCCTGCACCATGACGGGGAAATGCAGCGATTGCCTGTCCCCGGACCGCAGCTGCCGGGCGTATTTGCTCCTGCGTAGACCTAGCCGCAAGGTTCCCACCACCGTGGTGTTGATTAATGAAAGCTTAGGCTATTAACCCCTGGGGGAAAGCCTTTCCCTTGCCTTTTTTGCCGCTATCGGGAGAAAGGGCATAGGTATATCCGAAAAAAGGACAGGTATATGTCCTGCTATATCTAATGATTCAGCCCCGTTGCCTTTTTTTGGCCCGGGGCTTTTTTGGGCCTGTTTGTCTTTCATAGAAAAAACGAATCGATCGATTTTTCGAATAATAATGATGTAAAAGATTCATTTTACAAAATGATATTTCTATGTTATAACAAAGGCAGAAAGAAGCGGGCCCGTTCTTTGCCAAAACCATAGGGAAAGTTTGCAAAGCAAGGAGGGCCTGAATATGGGCGTTTATGTTGTGACTGGCGGTTCTGGCGGCATTGGTGGAGCCACCATTGATTTGCTGAAGGAACAGGGCCATGAAGTGGTGGACGTATCCTTACAAGATGCGGATATTTGTGCGGATTTGGCTGATCCCAAGGAAAGGGATCGGGTGATCGAAGAAATCCATCAGCTTTATCCCCAGGGCATTGACGGCCTTTGCTGCTGTGCCGGGGTTTCCGGCGCTGTGGGCAATACGGAATTAATCGTCAGCCTGAATTATTTCGGCGCCGTGGATTTGGCCTTAGGGCTGTATGATTTGCTGAAACAGAAAAAAGGCAGCTGCGTCATGGTTTCTTCCAACACCATTTCCGATGGGGCGGCCCGGATGGATTTGGTCAATATGCTGAATTATCATCATATGCGGCGGGAAAACGAACGACGCATTCTCGAGCTGGTGGCAGGTTGGGGCGCTTCCGGGGACGTCCGCGTAGGCCATAGCGTTTATACGGCCAGCAAATATGCCTTGGCCCGCTGGGTCAGGCGCGCTTCCGCCACCTGGGCGGCCAATGGGGTACGGTTAAACGCCGTGGCGCCGGGCAATGTAAAAACCCCGATGACCGACGCCTTACAAGGTCAGGCCAGGCTGATGCTTTCTGCTATTCCTATTCCCATCAATTACGGTAGTGACGAATTGATGGAGGCAGAGGATATTGCCCAGGGTATTGTTTTCCTGCTGTCTCCCGCTGGGCGGGGCATTAACGGCAATGTGCTTTTTATTGACGGGGGCACGGACGCATTGCTCAATTCGGAAAAGGTTTATTAAGGAGGGTTTCGCCATGACC
This sequence comes from uncultured Bacillota bacterium, assembly GCA_934427095.1. Lineage (GTDB taxonomy): Bacteria > Bacillota > Dehalobacteriia > UBA4068 > UBA4068 > RGIG3155. The sequence goes on from CAKRYM010000124.1 coordinate 3,853, forward strand.
ACCATACAATTATTCAAAGACGCCATGGAAAAAGGGGATTATCTGGCCCTGGGAAAACTGTTTTCCGATACCGGCGTGTATTGCGATTATTGCCCCAAAGAAGTGGGGCAGGCGGAATATCACAGCTGCGGCCCCCAAGGGATTGAAATGTTTTTCCACAATCACTTTGTGTTTCGGAAATTCCAAGTCAACGACCCGGTGATTCAGAGCGATACGCGGATGTATTTTTATGCCTTGTATGGGAATTATCATTTGCGCGCCCTGGCCACCATTGAAGAATATGCCCCCAGCGGCCTCATTCAGCGGCTGGTGGTCCGTCCTGCTTAAGGGATGCGTCCCTAGGAATTAGAAATCTTGTTTTGGTAGCAGGGACGCACCTCCGATTGATGTACCTCCTTGTTTGCTGCATCCATAAATTGTCCTGTTGCCTTTTTTGCTCCTTTGGGCAGAAAAAACACGGAACCTTTTGGTTCCGTGTTTTTTCTTTCTAAAAAGGGATAACCTTGACAAACTTTAAGCGCGGCCTTGGTCCAGCAGCTCTTTGGCCAGCTTATTTTCTGCTACATAGCTGCAATAGCTTTGAATGACCGGCGCTTCGAAATCCAAGAGGGGAATGGAAATCAGCCGGCCGTCAATCAAATATTCATTCACCAAATTCCCAGGTAAAAAGCTATACCCCATGCCGTCTAAGAGATAATCCACGGTTTTGGTGGAGCTATCTGTTTCAAAGGGGAAGGGGTAAAAGGGCGGAAACAGCCCCCGCACCGTGGTGCCCCGATCCTTTAAAGCGAAATCCACCAACAGGAAACGCAGCTCCGTCAGTTGTTTCCGGCAAATCCCCTGGCGAAAGGTGGTGTTTTCCGGGCTGGTGACCAAATAAAGCCGGTCTGCGAACAAAGGTACGCTTTCATAGCCGTAGCGGAGAAAGGGCACATAGGAAAAGACCACGTCCAGCACATGATCCTGCAATAAATGGGCCATGTCCACGGAATGGGCGATGGTCAGCTTCACTGCGGTAGAGGGGTGCCTAAGCATAAAGGAATGGAGCATAGGGTATACC
>CAKRYM010000125.1 GCA_934427095.1 uncultured Bacillota bacterium
GCTCTACATGATTTACGTCAACATGGAGCATGGCCCGCTTATCTGGCATAGTTTCCGCCAGTTTATCGACAATGTCAAAAGCAAAATTAAAGCGATCTTCATTTTTAAAGGAGATCTTTTGCAGAGCGCCGTTTTCGTCCTCTTCCACATCGATAAATTCATTCCAGATGGGGGTATGGCTTTCTGGCGCATCACTGGTTTTACGTTCGATGATGACCTCTTGTTCTGGGAAGCGGGATTCACCGTCTTCTCCTGGCATAATCATGGCGCAAAACAGGCAGGGTTTGCCATCTAAAGCAATCATGCCATGGGGAATGGCGCTGTTATAAAAGATGCTGTCCCCCTCATGGAGAATTTCAGTCTGATCGCCAACTTGCACTTTTAAACTGCCTTGATAAACCAGGTCAAACTCCTGCCCTTTATGGGTGGTCAGGTGGATTGGCTGATGCAGAAGGGCTTCGTCATAATCATAACGCACCCAATAAGGCTCAGCAATCTTTTTACGGAATAAGGGGGCCATGTTGCGGATTTCGATACCAGGCTCTTTGGCCGTTAGTTGGCCCATTCCTTGGCGAGTGACGTTATAAGAGGTCAATTTTGCACTACGGCCTTCTAACAAGTCCGTCATTTCTACATCAAAACATAAAGCGCATTTATAGATGAAAGTGAAGGGGAGATCAGTGGCCCCATCTTCATAAAGTTGGTATTGTTCTGGCGTCAAATCGGTTTTGGCTGCCATTTCGTCTATGGAATAACCGCAAATCTCCCGTAGCTCACGAATACGTGCTGCGATATCCATGATTTTTTGATTTGTGGTGTTGCTTTGTTTGATTTGCATAAGTTTCCTCCTTAATTTTGACAATAAAAAAACGTCTCAAAGAAATTCTTTGAGACGAGGTTAACCCGCGGTACCACTCAAATTGCGTCAAAACTGACGCCGCTCAGGGGCTCCATCAAGCCCTCCGCTTTTACGCAGCGGGTACGGGAGACGTCTACTTGCAAATGCTTTGGGGCCTCCGGCTCAGAAGGGATGGGCACTTGAACAGTCCTGTTACCGGCTCACACCATTCGTCGGCTCTCTGGAAACATCGCTGTTCGGCCGTCTTCATCACAGCCTTTATTGCGATATGGATGAACTCAAGTTCATGTTGATTGATATTCTAACACGATGATTTTTGTTTGTCAACGGTGTTTTTTAAAAATCAGAAATATTTTGGAGAAAAAATAACCATACTGCGTTTTACTTGAAGAAACTGGCTGTTCGGGAAAAGACCTTAGCCTTGCGCCTAAGGCTTTTCCCTGGCTTATTATGGTGTTCGTGTAGAAGAGCACTTTATGAAGGACTTATTGCCATTTTTATAAAATGAAAATGATAAAAGGCTACGGAATTTACCGTAGCCTTTTATCATACGCAAGGGGCATATCCCGCGTAAAGTGCATGTTTTGCGCATTAGTCTGCAAAAAATTGTACCCAGGAATAGCCGCCGTACTCTTCTGCACAGCTAGGAATTGCACCTACACCGATGCGAGTGAAATCGGGATTCATAATGTTTTCTCTGTGTCCAGGGGAAGCAAGCCAGGCTTCAACAACTTCTTCTGGGGTTTGTTGACCAATGGCAATATTTTCTCCAGCTTTGCTGTAAACAGCGCCAACGTCCTCTAAAGCGGTGAAGCAGGACATATTGTCCGGCCGAGTATGGCTAAAGACTTGGCAGATTTCATTACAACGAATTTCTGCAGCCTGACTCAGTAACGGATCAATTTCCAAAGGCTCTAACCCCTCAGCAGCTCTAGCTGCATTGACATATTCCACAACCAAAAGAGCATATTCGGAAATTTCCTGGTCAGTTTCTTCTGTGGCAAAGTTATCGTCTCTCCAAATGAATTGGTCGTCGCAAGAATTGTAGTCGTTGTTAAGCCAACCGAGTATTTGCATGAGTTGGGACATAAGAGACTGCGTGCTCCAACGGTTTGAGGTAAAAGATGACTCGTTGTCGTTGATATTGTCATCCTCTGTATCCTGGTTGTTGCAGGCGTCACCAATAGTGCAAGCATTGTTTTTGCTGTAACCATAGGCATAATCACAACTTGCACTGTCTTGTCCACAGTTTGGTGTTGTGCAGGAACTGCCAAAAAAACTACATGTGTTAGAGTCTGCTTGGTTGGCAAAAGGACAGCTTTGTTCACCGCAACTCGAGCAGCTTTCCTCTATTTTATTGTTTGCATATGTAGAGTAGCTGCAACTACTGTCTGCGGCCATTGCGCTCATGGGTGCAACCACTAGGGCGCAAGCCAAAATAAGACTAAATAGAAATGGGATCGGTTTTTTCATCATATTCCTCCTTAAGATCAAATGATGTCTTATTTTAGCATGATAGTTCCTGAAAAACCAAATCCAAATCCTGGTTTAGCTGGTCATTTATTCCATGTATGGCCTTAAGCTGGCCTTAAACAAAAGACAGAAGACAGGGGTTGATTCGGCGGGGAAACTGTCGGTATTTCGTTGTTCTGCCTTTACTGTATACGACAGGATTTTCCACTCACTTCGGATATAATGATGCCAGCAGCATAATTCGTTGCGGTAATCCGAAGAGGCGGTGATGATATGGCGAACAGTACCAAAATATATCCTTTTAAGCGCGTACCAGAAATGATAAAAGCTTCGCCAGAGCCAAGTGCAAGAAAACAATTGCGGGCAATCAAAAGTCAGCAAGTTCTATCCTTCCTGGCTATGGGTGTCGCAGCTTTTCTTTTTGCCCGTGGCGTTCTTTTAGGCGGGCTTTATCCTTTTGGTATCGCTTTTCTTGCAGCAACAGAAGTGATTTATCCCAAAAAAGGCGCATTAGCATTAATCCCAGTTTTACTGGGACTCTATACCGTATTAGAACTTTCTTATTTTTTTGTGTACAGCGCCATGGCTATACTGCTGACCGTGGTTTTTCTGGTCTATCCAGTAGATAGCAAGAAACAATGGGTCGTGGTACCGGTGATGATTGTCGCGGCCATGCTGGTAAGCAAAGGATTGTTGCTGGCTTTTACGGTATTTACAGATTATCAATTGATGATCAGTATTTTTGAAAGTCTAATTAGTGCGGGACTTTCCCTCATTTTTTTGGTTATTTTGTCTGCGTTTCGGCGCTTTGATGTTTCACGACATTTTTCCCTGGATGAAACCATCTGCATTTTTATTGCGGTAATGGGCTTGCTTTGCGGTGTCAATGGTTGGCAGATTGGTCCTATTGATGTACAGAGTTTGTTTAGTCGTTTTCTAATTATGACCGTAGCTTTTTTGGGCGGTGGTGGAGCAGGTGCTGCGGTAGGCGCTATGGTCGGTATTATTCCTAGCTTGTCCCATATAATTCCCCCTGCTACTGTTGCTACATATGCTTTTTCGGGGCTGTTGGCGGGGATTTTTGGCAGTTTTGGCCGCATTGGCGCTGCCATTGGTTTTATTCTGGGAAATATGATTTTGGCTTTATATATCCTGGATGCCGGGGAAATTTCCGCTAGCCTACTGGCCAGTGCCGTGGCAGCTTTACTGTTCTTACTGTTAAACAAAAAAATGCTGAAGAAGCTAAAGCGCGCTTTTGTCATTAGTGGGCTAAAGAGTGCTTCAGAGGAGAAAAACGAACGATTGCTCCAACTGGCTGTGCGTAAGTTAAGAAATTCTGGCTGGACATTTCGGGAATTGGCCTCTTCTTTGAATGATGTATCAGAAAAAGAAGAAATTCACGAAGAAGATAATATCCGTGCTTGTATGGAGCAACTTTCTCATCAGCTATGTAGTGGTTGTAGCCTGAAAGATATTTGCTGGGAATTGGATTATCATCAAACGTTTACCGGTATTGTTTCCATGTTTGAGCAAGTAAAATTGACGGGAATGGTAACGTTACGGGATACGCCGGAAAATTTCACCAAACGCTGCCCACATGTAAAAGAATTGGTGGCAGTGGTGAATTGTCTGTATGATCTTTATCGGCGGACGAATTTTTGGCAGATGCAACGCATCAGCAGCCGGGATTTAATCAGTACCCAATTAACCGGAGTAGCGGAATCTTTAGACAAGATTGCCAAAGAAATTACCGATTTTGGTGACGAAAGAGAAATCTTGGAACGGGAACTGCAAATGGCTATGGTGAAGCGGGGAATGCCTGTGGAAAGTGCAGGTATCACCGCCATCAGCAGCAAGGCGGTAGATATTTGGGTGCAATATATCGAATGTCCAGGGGAGTTGTACTGCCGTCAGGCCGTAGCGGATGAAGTTAGTCGGTTACTAGGCGTTGATTTTCGTATTCATGAAAATACCTGTAGCGATAAGGATTGCCAATTTCGTTGTACATACCGCCTGTTGGCTGCTGGAGCATATAAAATCACTGTGGGCAAAGCGCAGCTTTCCAAAGATGGCAAAGGGGTTTGCGGGGATAGCGGCGGTAGTGTTTTGCTGGATGAAGGACGTCAGTTGCTGATGATCAGCGATGGGATGGGCCAAGGGGACAAGGCTGCTAAAGAAAGCAATGAAGCCGTTGAGTTGGTGAGTCGGCTTTTGGAAGCAGGGTTCCGGCAGGATACAGCCATTGATGTGGTAAATGCTGCATTAAGTTTACGCGGAGACGAAGAAAGCTTTGTGACGCTGGATATTTGCGTTGTCGATTTGTACAGCGGAATGGCAGATTTTATCAAGAGCGGCGGGGCTGCCAGCTATATTAAACGCGGCGGTATGGCGCTCACCATTAAAGGAAGCACATTGCCAGTGGGGATGTTGTATAGCGTAGATAAAGATGTGATTAGCGAGCAACTGGTTCCCGGTGATATGGTAATTTTGGCTTCCGATGGGTTACTGG
>CAKRYM010000126.1 GCA_934427095.1 uncultured Bacillota bacterium
GGTAGCAGGTAATACCCCAAAGCTGATGGCGTCGCAAAGGGAATCAATCTGAATACCAAATTTCCTTTCTTCTACTGTGCGATCCTTTTTTGACCGCGCTACCATACCGTCAAACATATCGCAAAGCCCGGTAAACATCATAAACAAAATGGCCAGTAAAGGTTTCTGGCTAGCAGCTGCAAAAATACCAAACACAGAAGAGAGTAAGCCCAAATAAGTCAGTATAACCGTATAATTATAAAAACCAATCATCTATATTTCTCCCCTTTCTTTTACTGATGCTCATTTCTAGCAGCAAGATAAACTTCTGTAACCGCTTTCCGTAAATTTTCTTTGGCCCACAGAGGCTCCATTGCCTTTTCTAATGGCATCTGGGCTGGGGTAATTTCCCTACACAAGCAAAATCCTGCTTCTGGCCAATCCTCTTTTGCTAAGGTCACCTTCCCCCCAAAAGCCCAAACCGGAATTCCTGCTTTTGCCGCCGCTTTACCCAAGGCGCCGGGGCCTTTACCAAATATGGTTTGCCTGTCAATTTTTCCTTCGCCGGTAATGACCAAATCGGCTTCTGCCAAGGCAGAATCAAGCCCTGTTGCCTCCATCACCAACTCTGCCCCGGAAAGCAAAACCCCATCCAGATAGCTAAGAAAAGCAAAGCCCAAGCCGCCGGCAGCTCCCGCCCCTGGTGTCTTTTGAAAATTGTTTCCCATACAGGCCGTAGTCAAGGCGGCAAACTGCGCCATGCCCCGTTCCAGCTTAGGAATCTCGTCTAAGGGCAATCCCTTTTGCGGCCCGAATACCGTAACTGCACCATTTGGCCCCAATAAGGGATTGCTTACATCGCAGGCAACACGAAAGTGGCATAGCTTTTTTTCTGGGAAAAAATGAGCTGCATCCAGTTTAGCTAAGGTCTGTAAGGCCCTACCACAATGAGGTAAAACTTCTCCTTGATGGGTTAAAGCCAACAGGCCCAGGGCTTGCAACATACCCAAACCACCATCGCAAGTGCCGCTACCGCCCAAGCCAATCAAAAAATCCCGATATCCTTGCCCAATGGCCTCCTTAAGGAAAAGACCCAAGCCATATGTGGTAGTATTTAAGGGATTGCGTTTTTCCTCTGGGATCAAAGTAAGACCGCAAACCGTAGCGGTTTCTATCAAGCAAACGCCGGAAGGAAGCACCCCCCAGGACACATCAAGGGGTTCCCCCAAGGGTCCCTGGACCAGGCAAGAACAACGCTGTTCCTTGCGCGGGGTCAAAGCGTCTAAAAGTCCTTCCCCACCATCGGATAAAGAAAACAGCTGTACATCTTTTTCCCCCAATTGTGCTAGTACTTCACAGATTACTGTCCCAGCTTCTATGGAGGACAAGCTCCCTTTCATGGAATCCATCGCAACAATAATCTTCATATTCTTAAAGATACCGCAAGCCATTACTTTTGTCAAACCATTGATTCCCTGGCGGAAAACTTGTATAATGGGGAAAAACGATACAAACTGGAGGCTAACATGCGTAAGAAAGTTGGCGTGATCATTAATCCCCTGGCTGGGATAGGCGGAAGCGTAGGCTTAAAAGGTAGCGACGGCGCAGATATTGTTGAAAAAGCCCTGGCGCTAGGCTGCACGCCAAAAGCAGCGTTAAGAGCCTCCTATGCATTAGAAGCATTAGCAGAGTTGGATCCTTTACCGGAATTTTTCACCTATGGCGGCAGCATGGGGGAAGAAACTTTACACAAACTGGGTATTCCCTGTACCGTATTGGGTAAGCCTAAGCAAGAGCCCACAACAGCGCAGGATACCATAGAGGCCGCACAACTTATTGCTGCCGCCCATTGTGATCTTTTGCTCTTTGCAGGCGGAGATGGGACCGCAAGGAATATTTGTGAGGCCATCGGGGAAAGCCTTCCCGTCGTAGGCATCCCGGCCGGGGTGAAAATTCATTCCGCTGTCTATGCTATTAACCCGAGAAATGCAGGCTTAGCAGCAGCGGAATATTTAGCAGACCGGATTACCCAAACCAGAAAAGCTGCGGTCATGGATATTGATGAAGAAAAATTCCGTGCTGGTAAAGTGGAAGCAAAACGATATGGTTATCTATTAACACCAGACGCAGAAGAACATATTCAGCCCAGCAAATCCGGAGCGCCCCAGGAGGAAGATCAACTTTATGATATGGCGGCATATGTAGCCGATCAGATTGCGCCAAATACTCTTTATCTCATTGGCCCTGGCAGCACCACCCGTGCCATTATGGATGAATTGGAGTTACCCAATACGCTTCTGGGCGTAGACGCCATTTTGAATCACCAAGTTATCCTTGCTGATGCTACGGAACCCCAGATCTGGGCATTACTGGAAAAAACAACAGGACCAGTAAAAATCATTGTCACCATTATCGGCGGCCAAGGGAACCTTTTTGGTCGCGGCAATCAGCAGCTTTCTCCTCGCATTTTACGTAAAGTGGGCAAGAAAAATATCATCGTAGTGAGTACCCAGGGTAAATTGCAAGCCCTAGATGGTCGCCCCCTTTTAGTGGATACTGGCGACCCAGAATTAGACCAAGAACTATGTGGGTATGTTGAAGTAGTGGTAGGAGATCAGCAACTTTCCTTTTACCGGGTAAAAGCATAACACACATCCGGGAAAACAACAAATAAATGAAAAAAGGCCTGTCAGACACAGCCTTTTTAGGGAACTATGCATTGGGGAAACAGGCTGTACCAGCATGGTGATCCCTTCCTTAACAGCCGATTCTGTACAGAATACGAAAACGGCGGCTTTGATTTCTCAAAGCCGCCGTTAATCATTTGGGCATATCAAAAAGACTACTGTACGACGGCTTTATTCTTTACCGTCGGCCGACAACATCAAACCTGATCAAAGGGAAAAGTATCTTTTAGTGTTTTGCTAAAAAGTTCAATTTTTCCGATTTTTTCTAAGTCTTTTCTTAATTTTTCCTCGCCATTATTTTTCCCAGCCACTACTTTGATAATTTTGGTTCCGGGTATAGTGCTTTTTTTCATTAACACCACCTCCTTCTTCCTTTATTATAAAGTCAACAGATATGAGCACAAAAAGTCCGAGTATTCAGACCATTTTTCTGTTAATATGATATAATAAATTGAACCAGATTGAGAGGTGATCATATGGAAACATATGGTGCTACAATTCGTCAGATCAGATTGAGCAAAGGCTTTACGCATAAAGAAATTTACACTGGAATTCTCAGTAAATCCTTTGCGATTGATTTTGAAAAAGGGTTATATGACATCAAATTTCATCTCATGCTAAAGATTCTCGATAGATTAATGATTTCCGTAGATGAACTGCTTCTGATTCACAGTCAATACAGAATAGCACCTTGTCATGAACCGCTGCTGAATGTAAATCTTGAACGCATGAAAAACGATCCAGCATATTCTTCTGATATTGAGAAACAACTGTTTGAAGAAATGCAAACAGACAAAACTTCATCCAGCAGATTACAATACGCAGAAATTATTGCATTAAGATGTGTATATGGAAATCCCGATTATCAAAATTCATCCGAATATCAAACTGCTAAAAACTATATTCAGAAATATTTATTTGATGTAGAAACTTGGACCTTATCCGAATTTCGTATTTTCTCAGACATGAGTTTTATTTTTGAAAACAATGATGTAAAAACATCCCTTTTTCTTACAGCCTGGGATACATTAGAGAAATATAAAACCCACCCAGATTATGGGATATATTTATCACATTTATTAGTAAATAATCTATATCAACTGATTTGTAGTAAACAATATGCTCTTGCGAAAAAAGCTCTTGATAAACTTCAACAATTAACAGCAGATCCCAACATGCTATCATGGAAAGTTCCCCTGCTCTATTATGAAGGTTTATTCAATTATGCAACAGGAAATCCCAAAAACGGCATGACGCAAATCCAAAGAGCAAAGCAAATTTACCACTTATGTGGCAATGAGTTTATGATTGAGCAAATGGAGGCTGGCTTAAAATCCATGCAAGGCATATAGGATAAAATATCTAGCCATTTTACTGCCACTTTCCAGCGTAAGTGTCATAACAAGGCAAAGATATCCCAAATACCATGTTCCAAAGGCAGAACCAAGCCAACGACCAGCATAATAAATTCAGCGGGACATCCAGTCCCACCAAGGCATTATGGCCATTGACTCGGTCTGCCAGAATACCGTCCAGGCAACACCGCATAGCCACTGCTAGCCAGGTCGCCAAAATGGACGTCTATCTCAGTTACGAAAAGCGGCTAATTCCTTCTAATATTCCTCGAAACACTGCGGCAGCTTCCACGCCCCCGGCACTGCCGTTCTCAACACAAACAGCAATCACATATTCGGGGTTTTCTGCCGGAGCAAAACCACAAAACCAAACCGCGCCGCTTTCGCTAGTTCCCGTTTTTCCCCCTGCCGTCATACTACTACTTTGTGCACCTTGAGCAGTGCCGGAACGAACGGTTTCCACCAACATTTGATAGATGGATTCTGCAATCTCCTTATCCAACACGCGTCGAAGAGGAGCGGACGAATACGCTTCCACCACTTTTCCCTCTGCGTCCGTCAATTGTTGCACCAAACGCGGCGTGACCAAATATCCTCCGTTCACATAGGTGCAAAAGGCAGTTGCCTGCTGTAATGGGCTGACCAATATCCCTTCTTCCCCTAAAGAAGCATTGGCAACCGCAGCCGGAATATTTCCATCAAAAGTCAGCTGACTACGGGTAGACAGATTATCATACCCCAAAAGCTCCGCGCGGGTATAGCCAAGC
>CAKRYM010000127.1 GCA_934427095.1 uncultured Bacillota bacterium
GCGGACATTTTCAGCGGACGAAACGGCCGGAGCTTCCAAAAATTTCGAGTCAGCCCCGTTATGACCACTTCGATACCTCTCCATCTATAGGGTCTGCCTTGTAACAGCAGACCCTGTCATTATATCATGCCTTTTTTCTTGGAGCAAGAGGGGATCAAGCTTCTAATTCCTTTTCTAGGAATTCTTTTACCATACCAGGGTTGGCCTGCCCCTTGGTTTTTTTCATCACTTGCCCCACTAAGAAACCAATAGCCGCTTTTTTCCCAGCCTTGTAGTCTGCTACGGGTTGGGGATTCGCTGACAGGACTTCAGCCACGGCTTGCTGGAGGAAAGAGCTGTCTGAAATCTGGGCAAAGCCGTGTTCAGCAATAATATCTGCTGCTTTTTTCGCGGTACCGAACAATTCCGCTAGAACGGTCTTGGCGCTGTTGTTGTTGATGGCGCCTTTTTTCAGCTCAGTCAGCAGATGGGCTACCTCATTCACATCCAGGGGGACTTGTTCATCTTCATTGGTCATCAGCCGGGAAATATCCCCCAAAAGCCAGTTGGACGCAGTTTTGGCTTCAATACCTTTAGCAGTAAGGTCATCAAAGAAATAGGCCAAAGCTGGCGTACCTACCAGTTGTTTGGCGTCCTTATCCGGAATGCCCGTTTCGGTTAACCGTTTTAACCGCTGTTCCGGCTGTTCCGGCAGTTTGCTGGCAATTTCGGCCATCCAAGCCTCATCGATTACCACAGGGGGGAGGTCCGGTTCCGGGAAATAGCGGTAATCATGGGCGTCCTCTTTACTACGCATAGAGCGGGTTTCCCCAGCTGCGTCATCCCAAAGCCGGGTTTCCTGGACAATGGGTTCGCCGCAGTCTAAAAGGATACTTTGGCGTTCCACTTCATGCTGAATGGCTCGGTACATAGCACGGAAGCTGTTGAGGTTTTTCAGCTCTACCTTGGTGCCTAATTCCTCGCAACCCACAGGACGCAAAGAAATATTCACATCGCAACGCAGAGACCCTTGCTCCATTTTTACATCGGAAACCTTGGCGTATTCCAGCTTCAGCTTTAATAGCTCGGCAAATTCCTTAGCTTCCTCAGCAGAGGATAAGTCCGGTTCCGTGACGATTTCAATCAACGGTACTGCCGCCCGGTTGTAATCAGGCATGGAATACTGGCTGTGGCGAATATTATCCCCGCTGTGTACCAGTTTGCCTGCGTCTTCTTCCATATGGATACGGTTAATCCGGATATCCTTGTCGTTGCCGTCCTTATCTTTAATGGTAATATGCCCATTCCGGCAAATCGGCATGGGATATTGGGTCACCTGATAGCCTTTGGGCAGGTCAGGGTAGAAATAATTTTTGCGGTCAAATTTAGAAATTGGGCTAACTTCACAGTTGAGCGCCATGCCAGCCGTTGCTGCTAACTCCACCACGTGTTTGTTCAACACCGGGAGAACGCCAGGCAAGCCTAAACAAACCGGGCAAACGTGAGTGTTGGGATCATTGGAAAAATCCGTGGGGCAGCTGCAGAAGATTTTGGTTTTTGTTTTCAGTTCGGCGTGGAATTCCAAGCCGATGGTGGTTAAATATTCTGTCATGACTGCACCTCCTTATAAAGACGGCTTAAGCCGGGGGCATTCCAGTTTGGCTCCGACAGCGAACAGCTTTTCTTCCATGAAGGGCGCACCGATTAGCTGTAACCCCACGGGAAGCTTACCGACCAGACCAGCGGGAACAACCATAGCCGGGAGGCCAGCCAGGTTAATGGGAACCGTGCAGATATCCTGCATATACATGGCCAATGGATCGGAGGTGAACCCGCCGATGGGGAAAGCAGGAGAGGGAGCAGGCGGCGTCAGTAGACAATCGATACCGGAAGCAAAAATTTCATCGTAATCCTGCTTAATCAGGGTACGCACCTGCAAGGTTTTGTTGTAATAAGCGTCATAATAGCCGGAGCTCAGGGCATAGGTACCCAACATAATGCGGCGTTTGACTTCAGCACCAAAGCCAGTGCTACGGGTTTCTACAAACATATCCTGCAAATTATCGGCTTGTACCCGCATCCCATAACGGACGCCGTCATAACGGGCTAGGTTGGAAGAGGCTTCTGCTGTGGCTAAGATATAGTACGTGGGCAGGGCATAGCTGGTATGAGGCAGAGAAACCTTCTCCACTTTTGCGCCCAGGCTTTCCAATTTAGCCGCAGCTTTGTCTAAATATTCCAGGATTGGTTGGTCGATGGCGTCAGAAAGGAATTCCTCAGGAATACCCACGCGCATTCCCGCAATATCCTGGTCGCAAGCGCCGCGAAAATCCCCCACTTCTACGGGAGCAGAGGTACTATCCATCTTGTCTTTGCCGCAAAGGGTTTCCAATACCGCAGCGCTATCCCAACAGGTTTTTGCCAAAACGCCTACCTGATCCAGAGAGCTGGCATAGGGAATGACGCCGTAACGGGAAATTCTGCCGTAGGTTGGCTTGATTCCTACCACACCGCAGAAATGTGCCGGCTGTCGTACGCTGCCACCGGTATCGGTGCCCAAGGTGTACACGGCCATATCCGCAGCCACAGCAGCAGAACTGCCGCCAGAACTGCCGCCGGGCACATAATCTTGGTCAAAGGGGTTCCTGGTTAGATGAAAGGCGCTGTTTTCCGTGGAGCTGCCCATGGCGAATTCATCCATGTTCAACTTGCCCAACAGCACCGCGCCGCTATCTTCCAGCTTTTGCCAGCAGGTCGCATTATAGGGTGGCACGAAATTTTCCAAAATGCGGGAGGCGCAGGTGGTAGCGATTCCCTTGGTGCAGATAATATCTTTCAAAGCCATGGGCACCCCGTCCAACACGCCTTTGGTTTTTCCTGCTGCTCTACGGGCATCGGCTTCATCGGCTTGAGCTAAGGCTGTTTCTTCACAAATGGTAAGATAAGCACCGATATTTTTCTCTAGTGCGGAAATGCGCTGCAGAAAAGCTTCCGTTGCTTCTCGAGCGGAGAACGTTTTGGTTGCCAGAGCTTCTGCTGTTTCACGCAGGTCCAGATCAGTAATTGTCATAGTCTATCCCTCAGTTGTTCGCTTTTTATAGAATTTTCGGAACTTTGAAGCTGTTTTCTGTTCTATCCGGGGCATTGGCCAGGGCTTCCTCCCGCGGTAGGCTTTCGCCAACAATGTCTTCTCGAAAGACGTTAGTCAAATTCAGGGGATGGGTAGTTAAAGCCACACCTGTGGTATCAATCTTTTGCAGCTCCTGCATATATTCAAGGATGCTGCCCAGCTTTTCCTGACAATCCAGCGCTTCTTCTTCAGTGAAACGCAGATGAGCAAGCTTAGCTACATAGGTAACGTCCTCTTTGGTGATCAGTGTAGTTTTTTCTGTCATAAGACACACCTTCCTTGCGCTAGATAACAACTTATTATATCCTGTTTACTTTTGTTTGACAATAGCTTTTTCGTTTCTCGGTCAGGATTTCCCCAGGAATACTGGTGGGCAACGGAAAATATTTCCCAGGGAAAAATCGTTAGCCTTTGGGGGACTGGCAGGAAAAAGCTGGTTTTGGCAGAATCATATATACAACTGTATAAAAACAGGGTTATTTGGGTTTCCGCATTATATGTTGCATAAATGAAAAATAATTTCGAGGTGAACAGAAATGGAAGATCTTTCTAGCAGAATCCGTTGCCCAAAGCTAATGGACAAGATCATGACCGCTGAGCAGGCTGCTGCTGAAATTAAGGACGGCATGATTATTGGTACTTCCGGTTTCACGCCCGCTGGTTATCCGAAGGCGATTCCGCTGGCTTTGGCAGAACGGGTAAAGAAATCCGGCGAACAGATGAAAATTACCATCTTCTCCGGTGCTTCTCTGGGTGAAGAGGTTGACGGCGCTTTGACTGAAGCTGGTGTGATTGGCCGTCGTACTCCTTATCAGACCAATAATGCCATGCGTAATTCCTTAAATACCATTGGCGGCATTCAATACTTTGATGAACATCTGAGCATTACGCCCCAGAAATTGCGTTATGGCTTTTACGGAAAAATGGATGTGACCTGGGTGGAAGCTTGCGCCATTACCGAAAACGGCGATTTGATGCTGACTACCGCCTGCGGCAACACCCCCACCTTTGTCCAATGCTCGGATAAAGTTTATGTGGAACTGAACTTGCAGCAGCCTTTGGCTCTGGAAGGCTTCCATGATATTTATATGTTGCAGGATCCGCCCCATCGTGAACCCATTCCGTTGACCGCACCTGGGGACCGTATCGGTACTGCTTATTGCCCTTGCGGAATTGATAAGATCGCTGGTATTGTCGTAACGGATATTATGGACAAACCGCGTCCCTTGTCTGAACCCAATGCGGATGAAGCAAAAATGGGTGAGAATATCGTCAATTTCTTCCGTAGCGAAGTGGCTGCTGGCCGTTTGCCCAAAAACTTGCTGCCCTTGCAGTCTGGTGTTGGCAACGTGGCCAATGCCGTGATGAAAGGTCTGTGCAATTCTGAGTTTGAAAATATGAGCTTCTATTCTGAAGTCATTCAGGATGCTGCTTTCGATCTGATTGACTGTGGCAAATTCACCACGGTTTCCGGTACTTCCCTTACGCCTTCTGAAGCTGGGCTGAAGAAGTTCTATGAAAATGTGGATTTCTATAAGAAACACATCATTCTGCGTCCCCAGGAAGTCAGCAATAACCCGGAAGTTGCCCGCCGCTTGGGCGTAATCGCCATGAATACCGCTATTGAAGCAGACATTTATGGCCATGTCAATTCCACCCATATTATG
>CAKRYM010000128.1 GCA_934427095.1 uncultured Bacillota bacterium
CTTATGCATAAACAAAAGGCCAGCTTAACAAAAGGCTGGCCTTTTTCCTTTTGATCACTTGCGCCTTTTTTCCATTGACAGATTTTTCTTTTTTAAAACAGTTGTGAAAATAGCGATCAAGTGCTATAATAGTATTGTCCTGTAATGCTTGTGCGGCCGTAGGTTTTGACCCAACACACACGAAAAGGGATCCTGACTCCGGGTATGGGCTGATATGCCTCGCAAGGTCTTGTGGACATCAAAACTATCCGGGAGGGAACCCACCTGCACAAAGCAGGTTTCAAAACAGCGGTCGCCGTATCACAGGGCAACTATGATTTTTTCAGGCAGGTATTCCCTGCCTGTTTTCTTTTCCCCACAATGATAACGCCCCCTAAGACATTTCCTTAGGGTGCGTTTGGTCCATTTTTCCGCGTCTATTCCTTTTGCTGAAATACTTCAGCCGCATAATGCACGTCATCCATGGCGCCGACTGCATAGAAGTCCGCATGGATAGATTCGGCGTATTCCTTGGTCAATACGGCGCCGCCTACCATTACGCGACAATAAGGAGCCTCGGCATGGAGCAAAGCCACGGTTTTTTCCATGGCTGGAACCGTAGTGGTCATCAATGCGCTTAAACCCACCAAGCGAATATTCTGGGCTTTTACTGCAGAAAGGATATCCTCTGGCGCAACATCTCGGCCCAAATCCACAATGGGGTAACCATAATTTTCCAATACGGTCTTCACAATGTTTTTGCCGATATCATGGATGTCTCCTTGCACCGTTGCCAGCAACACCGTGTGGCCATTGCTAGCCCCGCTAGGCAAAGCCTGCTTAATCTCAGCAAAGGCAGCGGCCGCGGCCTCTGCGCTCATCAGCAGCTGGGGTAAAAACATGGTTTTCTTTTCATAAGCCAAGCCCACATGATCTAAGGCTGGGATCACATCTTCATTGATGAGCGCCAAAGGCTCCCGTTGTGCCAAGGCCGTCTTGGCCGCTTCCCCCGCCTGCTGGCGTAAGCCTTGGATAATCGCTTTTTGTAAGGCATTCGCAGAAGAACCCGTTTGTTCCCCTACAGGTGCAGCAGCCGGTTTTGCCGGAGCCGACATAACTGTAGTGTCCTGCAAAGACTGGGCAAAGCCAATATATTTTGCGCAATCTTTATCCTGACCGCTTAAGGCCATAAAGCTATAATAGGCTTTCCACAGTTCTTCTGAACGGGGATTAATAATCGCCGCAGAAAGGCCTCTACTTAGGGCCAAAGAGAAAAAGGCGGCAGTGACCATTTCTCGTTTGGGTAAACCAAAGGAAACATTGGATACCCCCAGGCTACAATGGGCGCCCAATTTCTCCCGAATTAAGGAAAGGGTTTCCAAGGTAACCCCAGGTGCCGTCTGATCCGAAGCTACGGTCAGCGCCAAAGGATCAAAAATCAAGTCTTTAGGGGAAATGCCGTACTCCCCTGCCCGCCGGACAATTTTTTCCGCAATGGCAAAGCGGCCGGCCGCGGTTTCTGGAATACCGCTTTCATCCAAGGTTAAACAAACGACCAAACCGCCGTATTTTTTCACCAAAGGGAATACAGTATCCATGCTTTCCGCCTTACCATTGACGGAATTAATCATGGCTTTACCACCGTAGATGCGCAGCCCCCGTTCTAAAGCCTCCGCATCCCCTGTATCCAGCTGCAAAGGCAGATCACAAACACTTTGCAGTTGTTTCACACATTCTTGCAACATTTTAGGCTCATCAATTTCCGGCAACCCTACGTTTACGTCCAACAACTGTACCGGGGTTTCCGCTTGAGCCAAGCCTTCTTCCAACACATAACCGATATTCCCACTTCGCAGGGCTTCCTTCAACTTTTTCTTACCCGTAGGATTGATGCGTTCCCCAATCAAAATGGGCGTCTGACCAAAAGTCACCGCATGGGTATAGGAACTGACCACGGTCAGATTTTTTTCTGTAATGGGCTGAGGCTTACGGTCTTGGGTAGCCTCTACCACCCCACGAATGTATTCAGGCGTAGAGCCGCAGCAACCACCTAGTAATCTGGCGCCTAAAAGCGCAGCTTGACGCAAAAATTCCGCAAATTCTTTTGGATCAATATCATATACCGTCTGGCCATCTCGCAAAACAGGCATACCTGCATTGGGTTTAAAAATCAAGGGCACGGAAGCAACTGCTGCAAACCGTTCCAACAAGGGGAGCATTTGCTTTGGCCCCAGAGAGCAATTCATGCCAATGGCATCCGCACCTATGCCTTCCAGCATGGCCACCATGGCTTCCGGTGAAGCGCCGGTCATCATTTTGCCGCTTTCATCAAAGACATTACTGACGAATACCGGTAAATCGCTGTTTTCTTTAGCCGCCAAAAGCGCGGCCTTGGTTTCCCAGCAATCGGTCATGGTTTCAATAAAGATATAATCCACGCCCGCAGCAACCCCAGCTTTTACTGTCCTGGCAAAAACATCCACGGCTTCCTGGAAAGGGAGATCCCCAAAGGGGGACAACACGCGGCCCAAAGGCCCTATATCCAAACCAATAAAGCGATCCCCTGCTCCCATTCTTTCTCTAGCGGTTTTGGCGCAGTTCACCCCAGCGGAAATCAATTCTTCCACAGAAGGACCTTCTGTCCCTGGATATTTCAGGCTATTTACCCCAAAGGTATTGGTACAAATGCCCTGACTTCCCGCAGCAAGATAGGCCTGATGCAAAGCCACGATTTGTTCGGGGTGAGTCAAATTCCATAGTTCCGGGCCTTCCCCCGCAGCAAGACCAATGCCCTGCAACAGGCTGCCGGTACCTCCGTCCAAATAAAAGAACCCCGCCTTAACGGCAGCCATGATATCCATAGCCGGCCCTCCTTGTTTTCTCTACTTTGTTTTACAAACGAAACGCACAATTTTCTTGCGAACATGTTGCACAATCCTGCCCTACCTGCTCGCAACCAGCCGTACTCAACCCTACAATCGCGGAAACGGATTTCTGCGGTACCATCAATTGGGCCCTAGTTAACGAAACACCGATACGGCTGGGGGCGCGCAAGGCATCTAGCAAAGGACGCTGCAATGACAAGGATAGATCGCCATACCCCGGACTAAAACGAGGCCTTAGCTTTAGCCCTTGTTCAGCAAAACGGGAACGAAATTGCTCGCAAAGCTGATCACACCAAGCTTCTACCGCCGCCGTACCTACTGCGTCTAAAATTAATGCCCTGGTAGGGCTGGTAATTTCCGCCCTTAGCCGCAGCTGATCCACTCCCGCGCCCAACGTAGCGGCAAAAAGGATAGCCTGCTCACAACCATGGAGATTTCGGCTTAACGCTCTGCTTTCCACTTGTAAAATAGAAAGGTTCACGGTTGTGCCAGTCACATGAATGGGCACCACGCCCCAGCAAGCCTGATATGCGGAGGCCACGGCAACTTCCCCCCTACAGCGTTGGATTAACGCAGAAATATTCTGGTCCGGCGTTGTTCTGCCATAACCAAGATAACGATAAACCGCCCGAAGGGGAATGTCCACCTGGGCGGTACGGATCACAGATACAGATATCATTTAATGATCTCCGACAGGTTTTCCTGAATTTTCGCTGCCACGGAAGGATGATTCATCGAGTAAATATGTACAGCGCGGACACCATTGGCAAAAAGGTCAACCGCCTGCTCCGTGGCATAGGCAATACCAGCCTGTTTCATAGCGCCCGGGTCATGCCCAAAGCGATCCACAATATGGGCAAAGCAACGGGGAAAATAATTGCCTGAAAGAGCCACTGCTCGTTCCACCTGCTTTACACTGGTCAAGGGCATAATCCCTGCCACAATAGGAACCGTAATTCCTGCTTCCCGGACTTTATACAAGAAATTATACAGGATATTGTTATCAAAAAACATCTGCGTGGTGAGAAATTCACACCCGGCTTCGATTTTTCGTTTTAAATACTCAATATCCTTATCCTGGGTTTCCGATTCCGGATGCCCTTCTGGATAGCAAGCGCCACCAATGCAAAAACCGCCAAAATCCCGGATTTCCTCCACCAACTGGCTGGCATAATGATATTGCCACTCCGCCCGAGGGGGAGCGTCCGGTAAAATGTCCCCTCGTAAAGCCATAACATTTTCAATTCCCGCATCCGCCATGGCTTGCAGCTGCTTTCGTACCCCCGCGTGAGTAGAATTCACACAGGTCAAATGGGCCAAAGCCGGCACATTAAATTTCTTTTGCAAATTTGCAGCAATGGACACTGTAAATTCACTCGTACCGCCGCCTGCTCCATAAGTTACACTCATATAGCTGGGCTTAAGTCCGGCTATTTTTTCTGTTGCCGTGCGGATACTTTCAAAGGTATCGCTGGTCTTGGGGGGAAACACTTCAAAGGAAAGAGAGTATCCTCCACGGTTAATAATATCAATAATGCGCATAGGGTTGGAAACTCCTTTTCCCAAACTACAAAATGGTGCTAATATCGTAAGGCGTCGTCTGATAGACGAAATAATTCAGCCAATTAAAATAAAGCAAATTGGCATGAGAACGCCAGGTAACCACCGGATCTTTGGTGTCGTCATCATCTGGGAAATAATTCTTTGGCACCGCAATAGGCAGACCAGCGTTTTTATCCCGGAAATACTCTGTCTTTAAGGTATCCGCATCATATTCCGAATGGCCGGTAATAAACACTTGCCGCCCTTCTTCGGTCATGATGGCATAAACCCCCGCTTCCTGTGAGCTAGAAAGAATGTGCAGCTCAGGAT
>CAKRYM010000129.1 GCA_934427095.1 uncultured Bacillota bacterium
CAGCTTGATCGTCAGAGACTGGATTGGTAGAAGACACCCCTCCTAAGTTGTCTGATGTCCCACTTTCCTGAGGACCGCAGGCAGCAAGAGATGCTGCAATGCACATCGCAAGCAGGAGTGCTACAAATTTTTTCATGTTCTTCATTTTACTTTCCTCCATTGATTTATTTATATCTTTTTGTGGTTTAAGCCACGAAAAAGCAGTAGTAAAATGGAGAAAAGTATGCTAAAGATATGCCAAAAAAGAAAGCAGCAGTCATACATGACTGCTGCTGCCGTTTTTTCGCAACAAAATAGCCCATTTCTCCATAACTTGAGAGCAAATAGACTTTAACAATCTGAGCAGGTCTCCTGACTTGCGTATCATAAGCATTCCGCACAGCCTTCTCAGAATCAACTCCCAATGACCGACTTTCGTCATGTGCGGTGCCTCCGCGCATACAGTGGCGGTACCGTTCCGGATTTCAACCGGATTCACTATTCTCCATCAACACTATACGAAATTGATGGCACTCAGATATCATATTTACTTAAAATAAAAATATCATAGTAATGCATATTTGTCAAGCAACTAACAGAGGATAAAAATTCTTATTAGTAAAACTTCAATATATTTTATAACATCAATTAGCGCTCTTGTTCCTTACGCTTTTCCTTGCTGGGAATCATCTGTTCCTTCTGCACCTGCCGCACCATCCTCCGCACAGCTTGCCGCTCCATATCTTCATGCAGCATCCGGGAAACCGCCTTTTTACTGTCAAACATCAAAAGCGGGCTGTACTTCTCGCCGTAAACCTGCTGTACCCGGTTCTCCGCTTCCTGCTCCTTGCCCTTGCGGAGATACCCCAGCTGATAACAGAACAGCAGCAGATTTTTACGCAGATTCTCCATGGCTCTGGCAAGCGCCGGGAGGGTGTTCCTGACCGCCTGCGCCAGCTTTTTGACCCCAAAGCAAAAGGCAGCAGTTTTGGAAATGCTAAGGGTGATGAATCAAACCACCATAGAAAAATAGGCCCAAAAATCTCTGCTCAGCCACGCGGATAATACAAAAAACAGCCCTGAAAAACCAGGGCTGTTTTTTCTGGCGGAGTGGGCGAGATTCGAACTCGCGGTACCCGGAGGTACACTGCATTTCCAGTGCAGCTCGTTATGACCACTTCGATACCACTCCACAAAGGGTTCGGTAAAAAATGACCGCTCCCCTATTATAGCGGACGCTGCCAAAAAATGCAAGCCTTTTTCCCGCAAATAGCAAAGAAAGTATGGCATTTTCCCCCTTTGCTTATACAACAAAAGGGGAAAAGCCCCTTTTCCAGCTTAATCCAGGCGTTTGGCCTCGTCCTCTTCCATCATTTCCATATGATCCTCGTCCGGGAACACGCCGCTACGCACTGCTTTGCCATAATCCCGGATGGCGCTACGGAGAATATCCCCGCCTTGGGCGAATTTCCTGGCGTGCATGGGGATGTCGTCGCTAATGCCCACCACATCAAAGAACAGCTGGGCTTGTCCGTCCACCTGATTGCCGCTGCCCATGCCGATGCAAGGCACATCCACCTTTTTGCCGATGAGCTCCGCTGCTTCTGCGGCCACGCATTGGAGGAATAAAGCAATGGCTCCTGCTTCCTCCAGCTCCTGCGCAGTATCCACCAATTCCCAGGCGCTTTCCTCATCCCGGCCTAAGGTATAGCTTTCCTGCCAAAGCCAGGAAGTCTGGGGCATATACCCCATATGGCAAATGACCGGGATACCCATTTTGCTCATGCGGGAAACCAGAGGCACGATTTCCCGGCCCCCTTCCACTTTGACGGCGCCGGCGCCTCCTTCTTTAATCAAGCGGATGGCGTTTTTCACGGCCTGTTCTTCCCCGCTCTCATAGGAGCCGTAGGGTAAATCCGCCACCACCATGGCCTGCTTACTACCGCGGACCACAGCCCTGGTATGGGCGATGACTTCCTCCAAAGTGACGGAAACCGCGCTTTCATAGCCCAGGGAAACCCAGCCTAGGGAATCCCCCACCAGGATCATGTCCACGCCGCTTTCATCTGCCAACCGGGCAGAGGTGGCGTCATAAGCGGTAATCATTACCAGCTTTTCGCCTTTGGCGGCCTTTTCCTGAATATCCGCTACATTCCATCGTTTTTCCATCTTTGTTCTCCTTTATGCAAAACCAGGGTCTTATGCTTCCAAAGACCCGAACAACAGGGTAAAGATCTCATCCAGCCGATCAAAGCGCCCTAATAAATATAACCAGCCGATTAAGGCTTCCACCCCCGTGGCCCGGCGATAACTGCCCACGGAAATATGGGGGGGCTGATGGCCGCTTTTGGCATTACGGCCATGGCGCAGCACCGTTAATTCTTCCGGGCTGAGGATTTCTTCCATTTGGGCGTACAAGGCGCTTTGCCGTTCCGCATTCACCAGCTTTACCGCGGCCTTATGCAAATCATCCACCTTCGTTAAGCCCTGGGCCAGCAAATACTCTCTCACCCTGAGCTCGTACACCACATCGCCAAGATAAGCCAGGGCCAAGGGGTGCATGGCCTTGACCCGGCTTTCGGTGAATTCCTGTTCTGTCAAGCTTATTCTCCTTTTATGGGAAAATCAGTTTTTCCAACGGGCGCCTTTGGGCGTATCCTCAATGGTGATGCCTAAATTTTTCAGGCCGTCCCGGATGGCGTCTGCGGTAGCCCAATCCTTTTTGGCCCGGGCGTCAGCGCGAATTTGCAAAATCAGCTCCATCAGAGCGTCTTCCAAGCCTGCGTCTTTCTTTTCCTCTGCTTTGGGCAAAATGCAGCCCAGCACCGCTTCAAAATCTTGGAACAATTGTTCGGCTAAAGCCGCGTCCTTTTGGCTGAAATCCTCTTTCTGCATGGCGGAGTTTAATTCCCGGCAGAAATTGAATACCGCGGAAAAGGCCAGGGCAGTGTTGAAATCATCGTCCATGGCTTCCACAAAGGCGGCTCTTGCTTTTTCCACTTCTGCGGTGAAGGTAGCTTCCCCGTCTTTGGCGGTTTTGGCAGCTTCTTTTAACAGGGCGTAGCTATTATGAATACGGCTCAAGGAACGTTCCGTGGCCGCCAATTTATCATCCGCAAAATCAATGGGGCTACGGTAATGGGTGCTCAGCAAATAGCAGCGCACCACGTCCCCGGGGAATTTGGCCAAAATATCCCGAAGCAGGAAGAAATTCCCCAAAGATTTACTCATCTTCTCTTCGTTTACGGTGATGAAACCGTTATGCATCCAATAATCGGCGAAATCATTGCCCGCTGCTTTGGCCTGGGCGATTTCGTTTTCATGATGGGGGAAGACCAAATCCGCGCCGCCCCCGTGAATGTCGAATTTCTGCCCCAAATATTTGCAGCTCATAACAGAGCATTCAATATGCCAGCCGGGCCGGCCTTTGCCCCAGGGGCTATCCCAGCAGATTTCCCCGGGCTTTGCTGCTTTCCACAGGGCGAAATCCAAGGGGTCATGCTTAATATCCCCCACTTCCACTCTGGCGCCGGAACGCATATCGTCAATATCCCGGCCGCTTAATTCCCCGTAGCTTTTTAAGGAGCGGACGTCAAAATACACATCCCCTTCTGCTTCATAGGCGTGGCCATTGGCGATGATTTGCTCAATGGTATGAATGATGTCCTGAATATGGGCGGTTACCTGGGGATGAACATCGGCTTTTAAGATGTTTAAGGCCTTGGTATCCTCAAAATAGGCGGCGATATATTTTTCCGCAATGCTTTTGGCATCGGAATGTTCTTCCTTGGCCCGGTTGATGATTTTATCATCCACATCCGTGAAATTCTGCACATAGGTCACATCCCAGCCCCGCCAGAGGAAATAGCGGCGCACCGTGTCAAAGACCACCAAAGGCCTGGCGTTGCCTAAGTGAATATAGTTATAAACCGTGGGGCCGCAGCAATAAATGCCGACTTTGCCTGCTTCCACTGGGACAAATTCTTCTTTTTTCCCATGCATGGTATTGTACAGCCTGATACTCATAATGCCCTCCTTTGGGAATGCTATACCCAAGGAAAAACAGGCCGAAAACGCCCATTTTTCTGATTTTGCCTATTATATCATGGAGGAAAGAAAAGATAAAGACCTGCCAAGGTATATTTTTGGCAATTTTTGTGAATACTGAGGTAAACCATTGGTGAAAAAGGAGTGCGAAATAAGCGCCATGCTGGAAAACAACAAGAACAAAAACCCCTTTTCGAAAACGCCAAGACAGCGGTTAAGCTTGGCTTTGACTTTATGCGGCTTTGCCCTCTTAATGGCTTTGGGCAGTTGGATTGATCTAAGGCAAAATGCCTCCCTCCTCCCCACAGAAGAAGATACCCCTGCTTTAGCAGAAGAAAACGGGGAAGAGGAAGGCAATTCTGACGTAGAACAAATCCTGGCAGAAGAAAATTTGCCTGGCTTAAGCCAAGGGGGAGAAACATCCTTAGGCAGCGGCACGGAAAATCAAACGGAAAATGGAACAAATGTTTCTAATCAAGAAACAAATGTTTCCATAGAAGAAGAAAATGCTTTACCCGCTATTTCCGACCCTACCTTAGACCCTGTCTTTGCCCTACCCATCAGCGGGGAAACCATACGGGATTACGGATATCTGTATGATAGCAATACAGAGGATTACCGTTTTCACCGGGGGCTGGACATTACCTGCGCGGACGAAACCTCGGTTTTGGCTGCGGCAGATGGGGTAGTGGA
>CAKRYM010000130.1 GCA_934427095.1 uncultured Bacillota bacterium
TGTTCTAATCGCCTAATTTTTTCTTTTATTTTTATTGTTTAACGGTTTTGTTTGATACAAACGGGGGAGAATATGGACCTTTTTAAAAAATGCTTTGAGTATACGATGGCAAAGGATTACCGGGCAAAGGGGATTTACCCCTACTTTCATCCACTGAGCTCTCGTCAAGATGTGGAAGTAATCATGGAAGGAAAGCGCCGGATTATGTTGGGTTCCAACAATTATTTGGGGCTGACCAATTGCCCAGAGGTGATTGCCGCCGGGGAAAAGGCGTTAGCGCAATACGGGACAGGCTGTTCTGGGTCCCGGTTTTTAAACGGCACCCTGGAAATGCATTTGGAATTGGAACAGGAATTAGCGGATTTTTTAGGCAAGGAAGCGGTGGTTACGTTTTCCACTGGCTTCCAGAGCAATTTGGGTATCATTAGCGCCCTGGTGGGTATGCATGATTACGTCATTTGCGATATGGAAAATCATGCCAGTATTTATGACGGCTGCCGGCTTAGTTATGGCAAAATGCTGCGTTATAAACATGCGGATATGGAAGATTTGGAGCGTAAGCTGCAAACCGTGCCGGAAAAGTATGGCTGCCTTATTGTGACAGACGGTGTATTCAGTATGGGTGGAGATATTGCCAAATTGCCGGAAATTGTGGCCTTGGCAGAAAAATACGGCGCCAGAGTGATGGTAGATGACGCCCATGGTTTAGGCGTGATTGGTAAAGGTGGCCGGGGTACAGCCAGTTATTTTGGGTTGGAAGATAAGGTAGACATTTACATGGGTACCTTTAGTAAATCTTTAGCCAGTTTGGGCGGATATATGGCTGCTTCAGAAGTGGTGGCAGAATATGTCCGGCATAATTCCCGTCCTTTTATTTTCTCCGCATCTATTACGCCGGTTTGCTGTGCCGTAGCCTTGGCTGCTTTACGTTATCTGCGCCAGCATCCCGAATTGGTGGAACGGCTGGGCGAACTTTCTCGGTATGCCCATGATGGCCTCTTGGCTAGAGGGTTGCGGATTCGGGAATCCATTACGCCGATTATCCCCATTTATACGCAGGATGTGGAACGCACTCTGCGGAAAACCAAAGAACTTTATGATCATGGCGTTTATGTGAATGCGGTTTTACCACCGGCAACGCCGCCTTCCGATTGTCTGTTACGTACCAGCTATATGGCTAGTCATACGGAAGCTTTGTTAGACGAAGCCATGGATGTTATTCAGGAAGTGGTGTGTGATGACCATGAGTAAGGTCGCAGTGGTAACTGGGGGAAGTAGCGGTATTGGCGCCGCTACAGTAAAGGCCTTGGCTGAAGCGGGCTATCAGGTTTATGAATTAAGCCGTCGGGATAACCCGGGCGCTGGCTTTACCCACATTTCCGCGGACATTACGGATCGTAAGCAAATTGACGCTGCCGTAGAAGCGATTATTGCTAAGGAAGGGCGTATTGACCTGTTGGTCAATAACGCGGGTACCGGGGTAAGCGGCGCTGTGGAATTTACGGAGATTGCTGCGGCAGAAGCGCAGTGTAAGTTGAATCTTTTCGCTTTGGTGTCCATGATACAGGCAGTGATCCCGCAAATGCGTAAACAAGGCGGCGGCAGGATTATCAATATCAGCTCTGTTGCCGCAGTGGTGCCCATACCTTTTCAAGCTTGGTACTCTGCCTCTAAAGCTGCGGTGAATTCCCTGACCATGGCTTTGGGAAATGAGTTGCGCCCCTTTGGTATCAGTGTTTGCGCAGTGCAGCCTGGGGATATTCGTACTGGTTTTACGGCGGCCCGTAACAAAGTAGCCCAGGGTGATGATGTGTATGGCGGCGTAATTGGGCGTTCTGTGGCCCGGATGGAAAAAGACGAACAAAACGGCATGGCGCCGGAATGTATTGCTCGTGCGGTTTGCCGTATCGCCAAGAAAAGGAAGGTAAAGCCTTTTTATACCGTAGGGCTATCTTATCAGTTTTGCGTGTTTATCATGCGCTTGTTGCCTTATGGCTTTGCCAATCGTTTAATTGGCATGCTTTATGCCAAATGATAAAGGAGCAGAAAATGATCAAAATTACTGCGGATAGCACTTGTGACCTTAGCCCAGAATTATTACAAAAGTATGACATCACGGTGCTGCCTTTGGAAATTGTCAAGGACGGTGAAGTATTGGCCGATGGGGTGGATATTCATCCTGCGGACATTTTTCGCCACGTGGACAACGGCGGTGCTCTTTGTACTACCATTGCAGTGAATGTTAATACATATATGGAATTTTTCTCCCGCTTTGCCGGAGAATATGACGCTTTGATTCATCTTAATTTAGGCGCTGCCTTTTCTTCCTGTCATCAAAATGCTTGTTTGGCAGCGGCGGAATTTTCCAATGTTTATGCTGTGGATTCTGCCAATCTTTCCAGCGGCCAAGGGCTTTTGGTTTTGGAAGCCGCAGAAATGGCGCAGGCCGGTTGCTCTGCTGAGGAGATTTGTCAGCGGCTGGCTGATTTACGGACCAGGGTGGAGACAAGCTTCCTGTTACATCGGCTAGATTATATGCAAAAAGGCGGTCGCTGCAATGCGGTAACGGCTTTTGGCGCTAATTTACTGAAGCTGAGAATTTGTATTGAGGTAAAGGATGGGAAAATGGCGGTGGTAAAGAAATACCGCGGCGCTTTTCCCAACTGTATCACCCATTATGTCACGGAAAGGCTAGCTGGCCGTACGGACATTGATCCCAAACGGATCATGATTACCCATACTTGTTATGATTTGGATGTAACGGGAGAGGCCAGAAAAGCGGTGTTGGAAAACAGCCAGTTTGCGGAAATTTGTGAAACCAAGGCTGGTTGTACGGTAGGTTGTCATTGCGGCCCCAATTGTTTGGGCGTGCTGTTTATCCGTAAAGGTGAATAGCGTATTTTCCCAGAGAAAAATGGTCAGAAAAAAGGGATCACAAACCGTGATCCCTTTTGCTGATCTATTGATTTTGGAGTAAACGTTGAATTTGTTTTATACTTCAAGATAATAAGGGCAGATATCTGCATAGGTACCATCCTTCATGCGGAAGCCGCCGGGGATTACCCCTAGCTGATGAAAGCCCAGCCGCTCATAAAGATGGCGGGCATGCAGATTACTCGCAACTACGGCATTGAATTGTAAGATGCGAAAACCAAGGATATGAGCGGTATTGATGCAATCTAACACCAGTTTTTCGCCTACATGTAAACCGCGGCAGTGGCTCGCTACGGCATAGCTGGCATTGCTGATATGACCGCAGCGGCCTAAATTATTGGGGTGAAGGATATACAGCCCTAAAATGTCGCCGGTTTCTTCGTTTTCCGCTACGGCGCAATGGCTTTGAGCGGAAAAAAAGGCGAGTCCCGTTTCCGCATCTAAAATTTCTTCCTGGGGAAAGGCAATGCCTTCCTCAACAATTTCATTCCATATCCGGAGCATGGCAGGAATATCCTGCGGTTGAAAAGGTCTAATGTTTAACATGGTCATTCTCCTTGCTTCTGAATGGGAAAAGCCGAAAGCCTAAAGCTTTCGGCCATTGGCGTCGCTAAGAGGATTCGAACCTCCGGCCTGCCGCTTAGGAGGCGGCCGCTCTATCCTGCTGAGCTATAGCGACATAACCCCAGATGAACAAATTCTATTTTACCCTGAAACCCAGTAGCCGTCAAGTTTTGGCTGACATTTTGGGAAAAATTATCTTGGCAAGAGCACAACACGATTCTTACGGATGCTTCTTGACAAAGACTGGGGAAAAGGCGGTAAAACAAACATAAGGAGAAGCGGATGACAGATCTGGAGTATATGCAAGAAGCACTGGCCTTGGCAAAGCAGGCGGTGGCAGCGGATGAGGTACCGGTAGGTGCCGTGGTGGTTAGCCGAGGAGAGATTGTGGGCCGTGGCTATAATCAACGGGAAAAGGGCAAGGACGCCACCTTGCACGCGGAAACCATCGCCATTCGACAAGCGTGCGCTAAGCTAGGCGGCTGGCGTATTCCAGACTCTACCCTTTATGTGACCTTAGAGCCTTGCCCTATGTGTGCTGGGGCTATGGTGAATGCGCGGATTAATCGGCTGGTGTATGGCGCGGCTGATCCTAAGGCTGGCGCAGCGGGCAGTGTGTTGAATATTGTGGATCACCCCGGGCTAAATCATCGATTAACGGTGGAATCGGGGTTGTTGCAAGAAGAAGCCGCTGCTTTACTGAAGGAATTTTTTGCCCGCAAGCGGCGAAAAGCAGAAAAATAATGTTTTCCTTAGGAGAGGCCTTGCGCCTCTCTTTTTTATAAACCGGCTTCTTCCAGTAAAGTTTGATTTGTTAATAAGCTTATATCCCCTTGGGCAAAGATGCGTCCTTCTTTTAAGAGGATCACTTGGCTACACAAAGCTTCGGCCAAGGCAAAATCATGGGTGGCGATTAGCATGGTTTGGGGTAGTTGCGCAAGGAGGCAGATCAGATTACGGCGGGAGCGCGGGTCCAAAAAGGTGCCAGGTTCGTCTAAAAGCAGCAATTCCGGCTCCATCACCAAAAGAGAAGCTAAAGCCACTAACCGTTTTTCCCCACCGGAAAGCTGGCTTGCACTGCGGGAAAGCAGAGGGGTGATGTGTAGCGTTTCGGCAATAGCAACGATACGTTGTCGAATTTCCGATTCGGAGAGGTGTAAATTTCTGGGGCCAAAAGCGATATCGTCTTGCACTGTGGCTAGGAAG
>CAKRYM010000131.1 GCA_934427095.1 uncultured Bacillota bacterium
TTGGAACGGCTTGCTACAGTAGCCAAAATTACCTTTGATAAAACTGGAACCCTAACCTATGGAACCCCAAAGGTTACAGCAGTAAAAAGTGTATCTTCTTATTCAGAGGAAGATATTTTTGCTTTTGCTGCGGCTGTAGAGCAGTTTTCTGAACATCCGTTAGGAAAAGCTGTTGTGCGTTGCTATAAAAGTGAACAAGAAAAACCTTTACGAAAGGTAGAAAAATTTTGTATGCTTCCGGGCGAGGGAGTTACTGCCGAGGTAACGGGCCAACAAATCCAAGCAGGCAATCTTAACATGTTGACTAAAGGAGGGAAAATGAACTTTTCCCCAGTTTTGGCCAGGGAAATCCAACAATATTTAGACGAAGGCAGTACGATCATTTATCTTTCTATTGATCAAGTTTGAGCTGGGTATTTGGTCCTGTCTGATACGATTAGAATAGAAAGTGAACAAATGATAGAACAATTTAAAGAGATTAATGTGAAGCCGGTTCTGCTTACTGGTGATCATCCAAATGCGGCCAATACGATTGGTCATTTGCTGCATATCCAGGAAATTCATGCGAATTGTTTGCCAGAAGACAAACTACGATATATTGACCTTTCCCAAAAGAAGGGGCAGGCAGTGTGTATGATTGGGGACGGCATCAATGATGCACCGGCCCTCAAAAAAGCAAATGTTGGTATTGCTATGGGTGGTGTAGGCAGTGATATTGCTGTAGATGCGGCGGATATTGCGCTTGTGGATGACGAAATAAAGGAGTTGCCACATTTGTTTTTCTTAGCAAGGCGCATGATGACTACCATTAAATATAATCTGATTTTTTCCATGGGGCTAAACTTTTTGGCGATTTCTCTTGCCATTACCGGCTTACTGGGCCCGGTAGTAGGGGCGCTTGTTCATAATGCAGGCTCGGTTTTAGTGATTATCAATTCGGCCTTGTTGTTAAAGTGGAAAAAATAAGATATTTATCTGATTACATTACACTAGCTGGCTATCAAAGTGTATAGTTTACGGAGGAAATGCCCTTGTG
This sequence comes from uncultured Bacillota bacterium, assembly GCA_934427095.1. Classification (GTDB taxonomy): domain Bacteria; phylum Bacillota; class Dehalobacteriia; order UBA4068; family UBA4068; genus RGIG3155. The sequence continues at coordinate 1,037 of CAKRYM010000131.1, forward strand.
AGCCTAACGGGTTTGCAAGGGTATTTATTGTTTGTTTAATCCTTTAATAGCAGCTAGATGCCGCAGCTATAAGTTAATAGAACTGTTTTGTGCCAAACTTAATTGGCAATATATTTGGCATTGCAAAATTGTTGTTGATTTTGTGAATTTAATGTGTTATATTATGAATAAATTGAAACAATGGGGATTGGTTAAATTGGTTCGGAAAGATGTTATTTTTCGAGGATTAGTTTAGTAATATTGTTTACGAAAGCATGCTTTAAGCAAAAGTGGAGGATAAAGGCCTACCTCCATTAGTAAAAAAATAAAAAGGGAGGGGTTAACATGCAGGACCACATTATTAAACCCAATATGCACAAAGAGTATCCATTGATTGTGAAAGCAGAAGGCATCTATATGTGGGATGATAAAGGCAAGCGCTATATCGATGGTTCTAGTGGGCCAATGATTTGTAGCGTAGGACAAAACGTACCTGAAATCGTTGATGCAATCTCCCAACAGCTCCATGAGGTGAATTATGCTCACCGCTATACTTATGCCACAAAGCCTGCTGTGGAATTAGCTGAGGAAATGATCAGCATGGCGCCGAAAAACTTAAATTGGGTCAGTTATTGCTCTGGTGGCACAGAGGCAACCGAGGGCGCTGTCAAAATGGCCCGTGAATATTGGCTGGCTAAAGGCAAACCTTCAAAATACTTATGCATTGGACGGTGGCACAGTTATCATGGTAATACCTTAGCCGCCACAGCAATGGGTGGAATGCCCTATCGTAGAATTAAGTATAGTCCACTTCTGTTGCCATATCCCCATGCTTCTTCTGCCCATTGCTATCGTTGTCCCCATGGACGCTGCCCGGAAAGCTGCAATTTGGAATGTGCCAAAGATATTGAGAACACCATTCAGCATTATGGCAAGGATAATGTTTCTTGCGTAATTATTGAACCTATTGTGGGCTCTTCTATTGGTTCTCCTGTGCCCAAAGATGGCTATATGCAGGAATTACGGGAAATTTGTACAAGAAATGAAGTATTGCTGATTTGTGACGAAGTGATTACAGGTTTTGGTCGCACTGGCAAGAACTTTGCTGTGGATCACTGGAATGTTGAACCGGATATTATTACCGTGGCTAAGGGACTTGCCGCCGGTTATGTTCCCTTGGGCGGAATTATTGCCCAGGATTTCATCCATGACACCTTTGAACAGGGCCCCGGTGGTTGGGGACATGGTTATACTTACAGCAACAACCCTGCTGCTTGTGCCGCTGGCCTGGCTGTGCTACGCTATGTGAAGAAAAACAACTTGATTGAAAATGCCAAAGTGGTCGGGGCTTATTTAGGTGATAAATTGAAGGGTTTGATGGATAAGTACGACTGCATTGGTGATGTCCGTGGTTTGGGTATGCTTTGGGGCGTGGAATTTGTCAAAGACCGTGCAACCAAGGAATCTTATTCTATGGCTGAATATGGCCTCACTCACCGCCTTCTGCGTACTGCCTTGGATATGGGCCTTAGTCTGTATGAAGCAGATGGGTGCAATGATGGGTATAATGGTGACTGCATCGTAGTGTCTCCGGCTTTAACTACCACAAAAGAGCAGGTAGATGAAATTGTGGACATTTTTGATCGCGCCATTGCCAAAGTGTTTTCAGAACTTTAATGCGTATGAATCATAAGCAGCAGATGCACAGGATTTTCCGCTTCTGCTGCCTTCTCTTTTTCTCTGTGTGGCCTGGCTGGCTGAGATGTTTTCCAGACATTAGCTCAATGGCCACACAGAGGTGGTTCATCTTTTCTTGTATTGCGGTAACCGTTCCTTTTCCACATGTGCAGACTTAAGATAAGGAGGACTTTTACATGCGCAAAAAAGACGGTTTAACTATTTTTGACTTCTTTATGATTGGCTTTGGGGCAATTATTGGTATTGGTTGGGCTTTATATGTGAATAGCTGGATTGCTCGCGCTGGTGGTGTAGTCCCTACCATCTTGGGTTATATCGCAGGTACATTGATTTGTGTTCCTGTAGCTATGTGTTATGCTGAGCTCACGCCTATGCTTAGAGTAAGCGGTGGTGTGGTTGCCTACGGGCAGCGTGCTTTTGGTCCAAAATTTTCCTTTGCCGGTGGCTGGATGCTTTGCGTTGGCTATACCAGTGCCTGCATGTGGGAAGCCTTATTCCTTTGTGATGTAACAGCAATGATTATTCCTGGCTTAACCAGCGGCGATCCGATTTACACCATTGCAGGTTACGGTATTTATCCGGCCACTTTGATCATTGGCCTTGTGGTAACATTGATCGTCATGCTGATTAATCTCCATGGTGCTACGGGAACTGCAAAATTTCAAAATGTGTTGAGTATCACGTTAATTGCAACTGCCGTGATTGCGGTGATTGTTCTCTTGACAAAAGCAGATTTTGCCAATATGCAACCGATTTATCAAAGCATAGAAGGGTATAGTCATACTTCCATTTGGGGCGGCATTCTTGCCTGCATGATGGTGGTGCCCTTCTTTATGGGCGGTATTGACTGCATCCCGCCTGGCATTGAAGATGCCAGCAGTAACACCAATTACAAACGACTCGGGAGCGCTATCGTTTTCTGCATTTTGGCAGTTGGCCTGTTTTATGTTTTGGTCATTTTTGCTTGCGGCGTAGCTGTTCCATGGTTGGATTTTGTGGATTATGCCACACCAGCTGCCCCCAATATTTTCTTGAGCGGTATTTATTCCGCTGGTGTTGGGAAAGTTGCCTATGTCATTCTTTTGGTCAGCGTGCTGACCGGGTTGGTAACCACCTTAAACGCAGTATTCTATGCGCTTTCCAGAATGTATCTTTCTATGGCACGCGCTCGCTTACTGCCGGCTTGGTTTGGTAAACTACACCCAAAATATGGCACGCCTTCTAATGCCATTTACTTCATTACCTTTACCATTTCTATCGGCGTATTTTTGGGCCTTGGCTTAATTGATCCCTTGACCCAGGTCATTTCCATTTGCTACTTAACTTCTTGGGGCATCAGTTGCTTGTCTGTAGCTAGATTGCGTAAAACAGAACCCAATTTGGCTCGTCCATATAAAATTCCCGGTGGGGCTGCAACCGCTTGGTTTGCTGGGTTAATTTGTGCGGCTTGGGCAGTGGTTGGCTTTATTCCTGCTTTGCCTAGTTGGATGGGAAAAGTTGGCTTGTGGGTTTGCATTGTTGCAATTGTTGTTGGGATTATTTTCTACAATGCGAGCAGCAAATATAGAAACGCTGTTTCGGATGAAGAACGTTGCAAACATATTTTTGCTGCAATGGAAAAGAAATAAATGTTTAGCGTACACCCATAGAAAACAATAAAACACCTTAAGCCAGGATAAAGTGACTTCCTGGCTTAAGACAAGGATCAAAGGGGGTTTTTCAATGAAAGAAAAAAAGATGAAGTTGGTTGTAAAACAATCCACTTGTGATTTCTACAAGCCCGGAGATGAAATTTTTATTGATGGGCCGGTGTTGGACGCCAAAACAAAAGTCCCGGTATGTTTAACCGCAGTAAATGCCATTTACCCGTTTTTATACGCAGCAAGAAAAGGGGTAACCGTAGAACAAATGGGCTTTTCTGAGATGACGTTTCAATGCCCAGATTGCGAAGAAAACGTACAATTTACCATTGAATCTT